>JAGMCF010000099.1 GCA_023129415.1 Candidatus Cloacimonadota bacterium | reverse complement strand
ATTTTGATTTAATAGAGATACCTGGTTTCTGGCAATCGTCTTATATCATAGAAAATCCTGCTGCTCCTGATAGTGAATTTATTTTTCCTCTGGTTTATATAGGCAATTCTCCCTTAGGAGATAGCCTTTCTCGTGTATATGTATTAAGAACTAATATCGGCATTCTTAATGGAAATGTTCAGATAATTTATAAGGATATTCAAAATCCAGAGGAGATAATTCAACCAGGTTGGCTAGATAATCAAATAACAAATGAAAATGGTGACCCGATATTTACAGAATGGTGTCAACAGGATATTAGCCCTTATTGGTCGTTTGCAGTTGATGAACAAAATCAAGGTAGAATTGCTTTTATTGGTTATGCTGACTATCTTGATGAGCCACCAAATCCACCTGTTGAAGAGGGATTCTTTGTTTATGAATCTTTAGATTATGGAGAAACCTGGACTCTTTATGATTTTGGTATGCCACCAGCAATAGAAAATCTTTTACAATTAGAAGACGATCAAGGTAATGTTCTTGATTCCATTGAAGTTGGAATCATTGGTTTTAATAATACAGCATTATTTGGCGGTGAAGGCAATCTACCTTGGTGCTATACTGGAAGTTATGGGTATACTGATGACGAGGGAAATTGGAATTATTTTGACCATTTTATTGCTGCCTGCGAGTTTGTATGGTTTGGTGACGATATTGTTGAATGGCGGAATGTCTGGCCACAAGTTCCCTGGGAAGTTGATGAAAATGGAGATACATTAATCCACTATAGTCGTGCATTCCATTATGATGGACAAAAACAAGCAGTTCACTTAGAAAACAACTGGATAGTACAGGTCTGGACTGATGGAACATATCAAATGTTTGCAGAAGATGGTGATACTACATATCAAGATTATTTGGAACATCCAATAATTTTCGTTTCTGCTACCAAAGATAATGGCGTGCACTGGACAGAGCCAATTGAACTCACTGATATCTACAGTGTAGTCTTTCCTGATTTTTCTGACCAAATAACTGTATATCCATACATTTGTGACCAGATTGTAGATTTAGGTGATGGTTGGGGTCAGGTTTATATGTATTACTTTGATGATTACCCCGACTTTGGCATTCCACCATATAACCCAGGTGGTCAAATTTTATACTGCAGTTTCAAGATACATTTTGATGATATTATGGCAGTAGATGAAGAGCAGAAAATGCCATCACCTGAAATATTGATTTATAACCATCCCAACCCTATGAGGAATTCAACAACGATTTCTTTCTTACATCACCGAAGAGATGCTAAGAACGCACAGATAAGAATTTATAATTTAAGAGGGCAATTGGTAAAACAATTGTCAATTGACAATTATCAATCATCAATTGAATGGGATGGGAAAGATGAGAATGGCAGAGAACTTCCAAATGGCATATATTTGTATCAACTAAATATTGGAGACCAAGTTATTACTAAAAAAATGATATTGTTAAGATAATCTATCATTTGAATATTGCAGATATACTAAAACTAAATCCTCTGTGCCTTTGTGACTCTGTGGCAAGAATAGGAGGTTATAATTTCAGAATTTATTGAATGGCATAGTAGGATAAAAATCTTCTTGATAAACGAGAAACTGGAATTTTGACTTTGCTTTGATATGATTGAATAATTTTATATTATTATTGACCTAAAAACACAACCAACTATTATTTAATATAAATCGAATGGAATACTTATGAATATTAGCATTGAATTATCAAAAATGTTGTTAAGGCAAATGATTACAGAATAATTCCAATACTTCAAGAAGACTTATTAGAAGGTGGATTGAAATATGAATAAATTAAAAGAATCTGAATATGTAGAATTAAAAAAAACTACTTCTGAGTTAAAAGAATCTATTAAGTCAATAGTTGCAATTCTAAATAAAAACAAGAAGGGAGAATTGTATTTTGGAGTTAAAAATAATAGTGAGGTTATTGGGCAGGATATTAGTGCAGAAACATTAAGGAATATATCAAAAGCAATTTCTGAGCATATTGAACCCAAAATTTACCCTAAAATTAAAGAAGTAAAGATCAGAAATAAAAATTGTTTAAAAGTTGAATTTAGTGGGAAAGATATTCCTTATTTTGCTTTTGGCAGAGCATATATCAGAATGGCTGATGAGGATAAGAGATTAAGTATAAAAGAATTAGAAAGATTGTTTTTAAAGAAAACCAAAATTTACTGGGATAGTCAATATTCAGATTTTAAAATATCACAGATCAATGAGCGTATCTTAAAAAATTATATTCAAAGAGGTTTGAATGTTAAGAGGATTAGTTTTGAATATAAGAGTAAAGAGATAACTTTAAAAAAATTAGAGCTTTTGAAAAACAATCATATGTTAAAAGCAGCAGAAGTTCTTTTTTATGATAAAAATAGTTTAGAAGTGCAAGTAGCACTATTTGCTTCAATAGATAAAACAACCTTCTTAGATATTAAAGTTTTTCAGGGAACAATATTTAAAATATTGGAGCAAACAGAAACATACATTTCTGAAAGACTGAATTGGCGAGTCGAATTTAAAAACTTTAAAAGAGTAGAAATTCCTGAGGTTCCAATTGATGCAATTAGAGAAGCATTGGTTAATTCCTTATGTCATAGAGATTATTTTAAACCCGAAAGTAACAAAATTGCAATTTTCAAGAACAGAATAGAAATATGGAATCCGGGGAGGTTTCCTGAAGGATTGACACCTCAAGATTATATCAAAGGTGAGGAAGAATCAGTTCTTAGAAATCCATTGATTGCCAAAATTTTATATTATTCAAAAGATATTGAAAAATGGGGTACTGGCTTAAAGAGAATCTATGATGAATGCAAACTAAATAAAATAACAGTTGAGTTTAGAAATACAAAAGATGGATTTAAAGTTATTCTTTATAGAAATGAAAAATTAGCTGCCCCCGAAAAGACTACCCAAAAGACTACCCCCCAAGTTACCCCCCAAGTTAAGCTAACTGAATTAGAATTAAAAATATTCAATGAGGTTATAAAAAATCCAAAAATTTCAAGAAAACAAATTGCAGATATTTTAAATATAAAGCCAGGAACCGTTAAAGAGTATCTGGAAAGATTAAAGAAAAAGGGCTCTATAAAACGAAAAGGTAGAACAAGTGCTGGTTATTGGGAAATAATTGAAAGATAATAAAAAACTATGTTGATATAAACTTTTAGGAGAACCTATGTCTTATTTAGTATTAGCCAGAAAATACCGTCCACAAACTTTTGACGAATTAATCGCACAAAAACATATAACTGAAACTTTAAAAAATGCCATAAAAACAGACCATATTGCTCAGGCATTTCTTTTTACAGGTCCTCGTGGAGTTGGCAAAACCTCATTGGCACGCATATTAGCAAAAGGACTTAACTGCAAACTGGGACCAACTATTACACCATGCAATAAATGTAAAAACTGTCTGGAGATTACTACCTCCATCTCTGCGGATGTTATTGAGATTGACGGTGCATCAAATACTGGTGTGGAAGATGTTCGTAGTCTGCAGAATGAACTTTTATACCCTCCACAAAGTTCTGAATTCAAAATCTATATCATTGATGAAGTCCATATGTTGTCTAAAAATGCCTTCAATGCGTTGCTAAAAACATTAGAAGAACCTCCCAAAAATGTGAAATTTATTTTCGCAACAACTGAGCCGCACAAAGTCCTTCCAACTATTAGTTCCCGTTGTCAAAGATACGATTTCCATAGAATTCCAATTCAAGAAATTATAAATCAGATAAAAAAGATTACACCTCTAGAACATATAAATTTTGAAGATTCAGCAATATTCCTGATTGCAAAAAAAGCTGATGGCAGTTTGAGAGATTCTTTAAGTCTAATGGATCAAATTCTATCTTTAGGTAAAGAAAAAATTACAAAAGATGATGTGCTTCAAATATTTGGAATCGTTGATATAGATTTTTACCACACTTTGACTAAAAATATTATTGAAAATGATAATAAAAAGGTTATTGAAAATTTTCATAATATAGTGGCTGAAGGAAATGATATTAATGAAATTACCCTTGGTTTTATTGAGTATCTTAGAAATATTTTAATGTTGAAGATTGGAATTTCCCCCGAGGAAGTCCATCCTGATAATATAGCTCAACTTACTGAATTCAGTAAAGATTTTTCTGAAGAAAACCTGCTTTATGCGATTACTATTCTAATAGATGCAAAAGAAAAAATAAAAACATCCTCGCATCCAATTCTTTTTCTGGAAACCACCTTGTTAAAATTAACAAAACTTAAAAGCCTAATTTCAATTGAACAACTTGAATCAGAGATGGTTGTTGCTGAACAGCAAAAAGCTTACATTCCTGAAACTAAACCTTCAAAAATTGAATTTGTTCATGAAACTATCGCTAAGAAAAAAATTGAGCAGGAGAAGGTTGTGAGCAAACCAGAGATTCAGGAGGATAAAAAAGTCGCAAAACCACCTTCAAAAAAAATAAGTATTAATGAAGAATTATTGGATAAAGAATGGTCAGCAATTGAAGAAAAGGTAAGAAATGAAATGCCTGTAAGTGCTATCCATCTTTCCAGAATTAAATTGAAATCAATAAAAAATAACTTTTTACATTATACTACCCCCTCTAAATTAGCATATCAAACGCTTAGAGATGTTTCTGAAAGACTTACACGACTGTTAACTAACCATTTTGGGACGAGAACAAAAATTGATTTTGAATTTATTCAAACTGAGAAAAAAAAGTATATTAACAATCCCACTATTGAAGACATAAAACGAGAATCTCCAAAACTTGCTGAAATGATTGATACTATTGATGGCTATATTGTTGGTCAAACAAGAGAGTGATTGGTGAATTAGTGAATTAGTGAATTAGTGAATTGGTGAATTGGTGAATT
>JAGMCF010000098.1 GCA_023129415.1 Candidatus Cloacimonadota bacterium | reverse complement strand
CAAGGTCCGACAAATATATTAGCAGCAGCAGAAAGCGTTTCACTTCCGGATGTTCCCATGAGTTTTATCATAATCCATGCAGTCCATTTGACGATTTTTTGCATTACTCCAAGAAAGTAAAGAATACTCATAAGAGCACTGATGAAAATGATGGGGGGAAGCACATCCGTGGCAAAAATGAGTCCCATACTCTTGATATCTGTCAAACTGCCAAAAACAAAAGATGCACCCTTATCGGTAAATGCGATGATCTTATTTACTATGCTTGCTACATCACTGAATAGTGCCTTTCCAATACCGGTTTTTATGACGAATATACCTATTATAAATTGAAGAACAACCCCCATTGTGATAGTTCGCCAGTTGATGTGTTTTCTTGAAGTGCTCAAAATAAAGGCTATACCCATAAGTACAAATAAACCAATAAATGAAATGAGTCTATACATCATAATCCTAACATAATTTTTTTCATAATATTATTGAAAAAATATACAATTACCTTCATAAGGTATAAATACAAAAATGAAATGTATATCTATTTCTTATCAAGGTTTTTCTTTATTGCAAAATACTTTAATCAATGAAAAGAAAACCTTGCGAAGATTAATAAATTAATTAAAAATATTGACAATAATTTTAAAAATAATTTTTTTATATTGTAATAAACAAATTGGAGGAATAAACAATGAGAAAAAGTTTATACATTTTATTTGGTTTGATTTTACTATTTGGACAAGCATTATTCGGTAATATTATTAATATCCCGGATGATTATTCAACAATTCAAGAAGGTTTAAATATGGCTAACATAGGTGATACAGTTCTTGTTGCTCCGGGAATTTATGTGGAAAACATTATCTGGCCGGAGACAAATGGTATAAAACTAATTGGCAGCGATGAAGAAAATTGCATCATCGATGGATACCAAAATGGTTCGGTTATATGTTTTGAAAATCATGTAGATTCAGCCACATTAGTAAGTAGATTTACCATTACAAATGGTTCAGCGTCTCATGGGGGTGGAATCAATTGTGTTGGTAGTCCTTGCCTTGAAAATTTAATGATTTCAGGTAATAATGCAAATTGTGGTGGTGGAATTTATTGTACAAAATCAGCTGAACCAATTATTTCAGAAGTTGCAATCAGTAATAATATAGCTACCGACTATGGTGGTGGTTTATATTGTTACGAAGGAGGATATCCGACTTTAATTGATGTGACCATTATTGAAAATACAGCTGAAGAAGGTGCGGGGGTATGTTGTGATCGCAATTCAAATCTGAGTTTAATCCGAACTTTAATCAGTGATAATTCCGCAATTGGAGAATATAGCTCTGGTGGCGGGATTATTTGCGGGGGAAATTCAATCATAAGTTTAATGAATGTAACAATAACTAATAATTCAGCAGAGATAGTAGGTGGGATTTATTGTGATAGTAGTTCTATTATAAATTTAACGAATTGTATTGTTTGGAATAATACTGGCTTTGAAATCTATGTCCCGTATGGCACAGCAAATGTTACCTATTCTGATATCCAAGGTGGATGGGAAGGAGAAGGAAATATTGATGCAGATCCATTATTCGCAGACCCACAAAATGGTGATTTCCATTTAACCTGGGCTAATTTTCCAATTCCGGATTCTACAATGTCTCCCTGTATAGATGCAGGAGACCCTGATCCACAATACAATGACCCAGATGGGACAAGAAATGATATGGGAGCATATTATTTCAATCAAACTGTTGGTGTTGATGATAATCAAGATAATATGATTGAGTCAGAAATTGTTAAAAATTATCCAAATCCATTCAATAATATTACTTCAATAAATTATGCATTAGAACATCCAAGTTTTGTTAGACTCCAAATTTACAACATTAAAGGTCAATTAGTCGAAACATTATTAGAAGAAAATAAACCTGCGGGTTATCA
Source organism: Candidatus Cloacimonadota bacterium (assembly GCA_023129415.1). Lineage (GTDB taxonomy): Bacteria > Cloacimonadota > Cloacimonadia > JGIOTU-2 > JGIOTU-2 > JAGMCF01. The sequence continues at coordinate 4,095 of JAGMCF010000098.1, read as the reverse complement.
TACTGTTGAGTGGAATGTCACCGAGAAGGCGGGGATTAACTCTGGAATATACTTCTATAAATTATCCATAAGTGATAAAACAATTATCAAGAAGATGGTTTTGATACAGTGAAATCTAATATTATTATTTATAAAGCCTGTTTACTTAATGGTAAGCAGGTTTTTTTATCCTTATAAAAAATGTCTTTCAACTAATTCTATTAACCCTTTTATTTATTATTAGGGTGTATTAATAAATAGCAAAGTTAATATTTAGTTTTCTTTTACATAATGGCAGCCAATAGATTTTGTATTATGTATAGCAGAATTTACAATGATTAGTGCGCTGACAATTGCGTTTCTTAATTCAATAATTTGACGGTTCAACCTGGCTTCTTTATAGAATTTATAAATTCTATGTGCGTAATAATTTAAGTCGGATTTTGCTCTTTCTAATCCTTCTACAAACTTGAGTAAAGTCAAAAGACTTAACCCAAGTTTAAGATAAACTTTTTATATTTTCCTTCCTATTTCCCTTTTATTATCTTCCAATTCTCATCAACTTCTGGGATTATTGTCCCAATTTTCTTAATGTAATCTGTTAAGATGTTGCGCATTTCTTCGTTAGATTTAAAAGTGATTGGTGCATTTTCAGCTTTAGCAGCAATTATATGTCCACCCCCACCACTGGCTCGGTAACTATTTATTGCTACTTTATATACCTGGTTCATTTCCAGTAGTTGACCAGTCTTTAAAAAAGTCGGATCTTTTATTCTATTTCCTACTTCTTCTGTTACATTAATATTATAGCTAATACCTTCAGCCATATCGTAACTATAACCTGCAATTTCTGGGTTAGCATAGACATTATGTCCATCCCATATATAGTAACGAGCAGAATATTCCAAGAAATCTTTGATTTGCTTACCTGTCATTTCAACTACATAAAGAAAATTTTCGTATTGATACATTCCATAAATATCTTTAATTTTGATAGGTCCAGGTTTGATAAGCAGTTCATCATTAAAACAAGCAGCAAATGAAATATCAGCATCTGTATAATCTAATTGGGCTTTGTTTATGAGTTCAATAAAAGAGGTATCTTTAAAACGGAAATTTTTCCCCCTTAGTGTATCTGAAAGTATTGCAATTTCAGTTCGTATATATTCCAGAGTTTTTTTGTGATAATATTCTGTTAGAGCAAGAATTGCTTTGGATGGTTTGATACTTTGTACTGATTCAACCCAACCATCTTTACTGATAATTTGCCAATTATCTTCATCTTGTTTTAGAATTAATTGAGCCACTCCCAAATTTTGAGCCCAAAATCCAGAATTAATCTTTAATGTTTTATTAAGATTTTTATCTTTGCTTTTATACTTTGAACCTTGTTGATAATCATTTGGAACAATTTGATGTGTATGACCACCAAAAATAACATCGAATTCAGGAACATACTTTGCTACTAATCCAGAAGCATTGGCATTAGGTAAACCCTTCGGTTTACTTCTAATTGAGTTTTCTTTTTCGTCAAATCCAGCGTGAAATAAACCAACTAAAACATCAACCTGTGGTCTTAATATTGAAGCAAATTTCTGTGCTGTTTTAACCATATCTTTCCATTCAATTCCAGGATAAAGTGATTCATCAAGCATTGTTGGAATTCCCGGGGTTGTTAAACCGATAATACCTATGATGATACCATTATTTTCAATAATTGTGTAAGGTTTAAAGAAAGTTCTTCCATCTTCTAAAGCTGAATTAGCAGACAACCAGGGAAAATCGGATTCATTTTCAGCACGCAAATATGTAAAGACTCCCTGTTCAATCTCATGATTACCAACTGCAAAAGCATCATAACCCATATAATTCATTGTAAGAATAAGCGGATGAGGAATATCAGTTTCAATCTTGTTAAAGTAGTATGTTAAAGGTGTTCCTTGAATGGCATCTCCTGCATCAACTAATAACACATTTTTATGATGTTGTCTGTATTCTATAACTTTTGTATAGATTTTTGCAAGACCACGATCAGCAGGTTGATCCAAAAAATAATCATATGGATAGATATTTCCATGAACATCTGTTGTTTGCAGGATATATAAAGTATCAATTTGCTGGCTGTATAAAAATGAAGTAAAAAGAATGAAAGAAATGAAAATAATTTTTTTCATAGTATCTCGCTTATTAAAAAATGAGCTATTGTTATAATTTAATAAATTTAAACGATTTCTTACAATTTGTGCACCAGTTATCGATTACCAAACATTGGTTTGAAAGATGATAATATATTTTATTTGTCAGTAGGGGTAGTCTTGCGAAAATTCATTTTATCTTCTCTTTAATTTTATCTACTATTATACACACTATCTCAAACATAGTTTCCATCTCTATTTATACAAGTTCTTGATAAATGAATGGAGTAAATGTCTATTAATCAATAGTTACCACTCCATTTCACATCTTTATTATAATTTAATGATTGTGGGATACCGTAAGCATTCCATACCATATCAAAATAAGGTTTTAGTTGAGATTCAACATCAATATTATAATCGTTAATAAATATTTCTGGCAAAATCAAAAGGTTTCTATCGCTTTTATAAGAACCTATGTAGTGATGAAATGAATAACCTGTTTCTAAATGTTTTATTTCGTATGAACCAATTTCTAAAAGACTTATAAAAATAACAAAAGGAGGTTCAATATTAAATTCTCTATAGTTTCTCAAGTAATAAGAAATTGACTTTATCATATGATGCTCAAAATCTGTTATACCAAAAATATTGTCTTCAGTATAAAAACACCTGTTATATGTAGCTTCAATAATACCATTACGATAAATTTGTATGTAACTCTTAAGAAAACTATGAAATTTTACGATACCATCAAAATTATATTTACTCTTGATTTGATACTCTGAATCATAATCATCACCCAGAGTAAAGTAAATTGGTTTAAAAATCTTACCAACTGTATAACATTTATGCAAATTAAAATAATCTTCACTTTTTGTATAGAAACTATTTAGTGGTATTATATGTAAAACTACATTAGATAATCCTTCATTTATTGGTATCGGAGTTTCACCTTGTAAAATATTATCAACTCTATCATTTCTGAACTTACTAATTTTTTCATATAAAGTTTCTGATTGCATAAAAGCATCTCTAAGTTCATATACATCCATTGGGTGTTTTCCTCCATTATGTCGTTTGTAGAATCTACCACAATTTTCTCTTGAATATAATAAGCCATCTAAAACAACTTGATGTGGAGCTAACCAACTTTTTTTAGTTCTAATTATTATTACATAATTTCCATTTTCTAATAATATCGGTTGAATATTAAGTGAGGGTATTCTCGGTTTTATAGCATCTCTTAAAAGATTTTCAATCTTATTCCTAAATGAATCTAAATTGTTAACTTTTATACCGCTGATTTCTTTTGGAAAGCCATCTTTTTCTTTAATACCGTAAATTAAATCTCCACCCATAGAATTTGCAAAAGAAGATACATCTGCAAGAAATTCTTTTTTATCTTCTCTATTATCAAAATTCAAATATTCTTTATATTCCAGTGTTTTATCTTCCAATATTTCATTTTCTTTAAGATATACCAAATCCGCTTTTTTAATATCATTCAATTCTTTGGAAATCATTTATCTAACCTCTTTTTTAAGAGTTATTAACCCCATTATAAAAGTTATAAGTATTTTACCCTTAACAATTCTACATTACAAATCAAAATCTACTTATTTTCCTTCTCCTTTTCTTTTTCCATTATCTTTTTGATTTTTCTTTCCTCCCAATCTTTTCCAAATATTCCATGAGTCCCGAAAGTATTAAAACCATGAGCGAACAATCCAATTCCCCAACCCAAAAGGGGCCAATAAAACCATAGGTGGCTTGGACTTGTAAGAATATTTATTATGAATAGTCCAAGATTTACAATTAGATAAACAAATACATGACCATAAAAAGCCCGTAATTCAGATACTCTCTCTTTTGCTCTTTTATAACTTTCATTATCATTCATGTTATCTCCTTTCTTATTCTCTGATATGGGTTCTGCAAAATGAAGTTTTTTTGACCTCACCCCTGCCTTCGCCGAAGC
>JAGMCF010000097.1 GCA_023129415.1 Candidatus Cloacimonadota bacterium | reverse complement strand
TATCTTGACCGTTCAATTTTTTTTAACAAGATTTCCAGTTTTCTTATTTGGTTCTCAAGTTTTTGCAAATCTTCTTGAGTAGGGAGATTCAATTTTTTCAGAGCATTCTTTACTAATTCATCTACCTGTTTTTCCATGTTTTTTCTTGCTTCTTCTGATTTTTTTAACAGATCTTTAACTAATTTTTTGCCTTCTTCCTCAGTGAGTTTACTTTCTTTTGCAATTTTCTTACCCAATTCTTTAATCTTCTCTTTTGTCAGAGATGCAATTCCGATACCCGTTAAGAGGGTTTTTTTCAATAAATCTAACATGATTTTTTCTCCTTTCATTTTTTTTAGTTACCTCTTTATTATACAAATTAAAACAATTTTTACTAAGATCTTTAAATAAAAAACATACTAATACCATTTGTGTAAATTTAATTCTTTTCTTTTTCTTAAAGTCAAGAATTACTTGTTGAAATTGAGATTAGTTTATAATTCCTTATAATGAACTCGTGGTTTACGAAGTGCGAACCATATTTTTTTTCATAAACTATCTTCCCAAAATTGTAATGACTAATATTGCTATTCCAATTAATCCCAAAATATATCCTATTATTTTAATGAAATTATCTGGTAAATATACAAGTTCCTTTATAAATTCATTTAGCCAATTTATTGCTCTATTTGGAATAATAGTAATTATAAATCCAATAATAAAAATTAATATTCCAAATACTATTTGGATGATTTCTTTCGCTTCCATTTGAATGCCCATTAGAAACTTACTTTCACTTTTATATATACTTCATCATTATTCTTCACATTGGTGAACATATTACTGCCTTTTCCGTCAAGGATGTAAGCACCTGTTATTATTTCTACATTATCAGATGGATAGTAAGTTATCTCAGGATTGGCAACAAAACCATAATTATTTTGGCAATCATCCCAATCAGTTACAGAAATTGCACCGCCAATTGGCGCAACTTTCAACTCATCATTGAAGAACTTCTTTTCAAAGCGGAAAGTAAGGTAATCATTCAAATCATCTTTGCCTCTTTCGTGAACAAAGCCGTGCAAATATTGAGCATTCAAGTATAATCCATTTTTGAATGTATAGTCTCCACCAATTACGAATTTGCAGTATGGCTCATCATCTAAAGCAATGGATTTTTGGATTTCACCTCCAACGATAGTTTCCATTCCATATTCATCCGGAATTGTAAGAGCGGATTCTCCCCAAACACCAATATCTCCAATACTACCAGCAAAGTCCCCACCAATAATCTGCATTCTTGGATAAATCATTTCTGTGGTAATATTAACAGTTCCTAATGTATCAACTGGAGTAATTGTGATTTTATTCATTAAGGGTAAATCATCTCTGCCATAATAATAACTGAAAGATAAGTCATAATCAAGCAAATTAGTTCCAACTTTAAATGCTGCCTGAGATGTCTTTGTAAATCTATTTTCAGGTAAAATTACAGTATCAGAAATATTGAGGAGTGTCATTCCAGCAGGAAGTTCCATCGGTTCAGATAAAGCAGAAGCAAAAACACCTGACGGTAAAATTGCCGGAGTAAAAACAGGAACATAAACACCCGTAAAAGTGAAATCTTTCCAGTAGTAAATTGCCAAGGCGGAATTAACGCCTAATTGTTCACCAAAATTGAAAACATCTTCAAGGTTATCAGGACAGATATTACTGGTAGGATTTAATTTGTCCGCTGTTCCCCAGGTAATTATCTGTCGTCCAATTCGTAAATCCAAATCTTTCAAACCAAACTGGTATAGATCGAGATATGCTTCTCGAAATTCTAAATCCCATTTATAGACTTTATCTTTTCTCTGCAAATCCGCTGTTTGAGGTATTTCAGGAAAGCCGAATCCTCTTAAACGAACTTCACTGAATAGATGATAATCGTCGGAATATGAACCTTCAAATTTGAGTCCCAGTTGATTTTCATTCCAGGTAAAAGAATTATCATCAGTGAGCATACGATTATCCGTTTTCAGATAACCATTGATACTGAAATTTCCTTGAGCATACGAATTGCCGAATATTGCAACTAATATGCTGATGAATAGAATTATTTTTTTCATAATAAATTTCTCTTTTTTTAAAGACCTTACGGATGGTTGAGTTTACGAAACCTCTTCACCCTTCGCAGTATGCTACGGAGAACGGGCGTAATGGTCGGTGTTTCACGATTCAACCATTGCGAAGGTCTGTGACCATTCGCAAGGTTTTGGATGATCTATTTAGCTCTTTTCAGATTTCTTTTAGTGAAAATATTATCTGAAAGACCTTTATCCAGTTCCACTTTTTCAGTGATCATTTTGGTGCTGTGTTGTTTTTTTAAGTCCGTCATCTCCGCTTCTGATGCAATCCAATATTCACCGTGTTTTTTGATCTTTCGGCTTTCAAATAATTTCCAGAGAAAGGAGTTCTTATCATAAAATTCCACTTTTGCAGGATAAAAATTATTTTGCCTTACCCACATTTTTAATTTGCTGTAACTCTTTTCCACACTCTGTTTGGGAATGAGTTCAAGAATATACAAATCATCTGTTTTCTCGATAAGAGTTGCATTATATTCTTCTGCATATTTACTGGCACTCATATCGTCATAACTGAAATCCGTACCAGCAAAATTATCATTCTTGATGTGAGAAGCAATTCGTCTTACCTTATGAAATGCCGGAAGATATAGATATTGAACATCATCGGGAAGTGATAAGAAGCTCACGCCTTTCTGGTCTGCAGGTGAGAGAAAGCGTACTAAACGCATTTCATCACCTTTCTGATACATCTTCATCTCTCTTATTTTCTCATTTCCGCCTTTATCCGTTAAGGTCATTTTCAGGGATATTTCCTGATCTTGCGGTGCATTCACGACTGCATCTGCTTTCTTCAGAATGTCTTCTGCAGTGGGTGTTTGAGCATAAATACTTCCACATACCAAAATCAGAAGCGTTGTAATGGTTATTGCCATTTTTTTCATTATTGATTCCTCCTTGTTGCGACATAGTCTCGATTTATCGAGACGAAGTCGGACTGTTTTTTTCTTTTAAAACTTCTTCAGCAGCTTTATATCCTATTTCTATTATTTCTTCTGCTTTGTAAAATTCGAACATATTTACGCTACCAACATCCGGTTCGATCAAAACATCGGGTTTGTATAATTCGATAGATTGCTTTATTATTTTTTCTTGAGCTATCTTGATCGATTGATTGAATATTTTTTTTATTCCCGGCAAATCTTGTTTTTCTTTGTGTTTGATGAAATTCCTTATCCATTTGTGGTCAATAATCAAATCTTGGAGTTTCCTTTGGAGAATAGAAACAATTTCAGGAGACCTGCCTGAGCCAGTATTTTCGTCCATTTCTTTATCTATTGTAATATTCGGTTTATTATTTGATGACATAACATTCACAGCGATAATGAATTCTGCCCCCATTTCACGAGTTATATTAGTTGGCACAGGGTTAACAAGACCGCCATCAACGAGAACAATATTATTGTAAATTATTGGTTGAAAGATAATAGGTATAGAGATGCTGGCACGAATTGCTTCCACTAAATTCCCTTTATTAAAAATAATTTCCCGACCAGTGATTATATCTGTTGCCACTGCTGCAAAAGAAATATTTAGATTTTCTATCTCTTTTTCACCCAAGAGTGAGGTTAGAAATTTCTGAACTTTCGAACCGGTAACTAAACCGTATTTTGGAAAACCTGGAGTAAAAAACTTCGCTGTTGAAACTAAATCGGTTTTTAAAGCAATATTTTCAATTTTCTTGATACTTATTCCTGTAGCGTAAACCCCGCCAATCAAGGCTCCGATGCTGCTTCCGGCAATAAAATCTATTTTTATGCCCATTTCTTCTAAAAATTTTATCACACCAATATGAGATAACCCTTTTGCTCCACCACTGCCAAGAGCTAAACCCACTTTTTTCTTTCTAAGACGCTTCATTAAATTTAATTTTTGTTCCATAATTATTCCCTCATTTTTTTTCTTTGAAATTATTTACTTTCTGTTTTACATTTGCTTTGATATTCACGACTCTTCTCAACGCCTTATGTTTCAAATCTCCAATGAAGGAAGCGTGTGTGATCAAAAGAAGTGAAGGCAAAAATGTTAAGGATGCTGTAGCACTGACTACCATTGTAAGTGCAATTAACCAGCCGAATCTTTGCATCGGAACAATACTGCCTAATAAAAGTGTCAGGAAACCAATCATCACAGAAAAGGCGTTTATTATGATGGCTTTACCTGTTGTTTGCAAAGTTGTATCAAGTGCATTCTCTACACTATTTTTCTTGCCGATTTCAAAATGGAAACGGTTATTAAAATGAATAGTATAGTCAATACCAATTCCAACTGCAACACTGCCAATCATTACCGATACAGTATCCAGTGGAACTTTGAAAATCCACATTATAACAAAATTAAAAAGAACAGTAAGAATAATAGGCAAAATGGAAATCAATCCACCAATAAATGATTTGAATTGGATTGTCAGTAAAATCAGTACTAATCCCATAGCAAAAATAAGGCTGTATGCCTGACTGGAAACAATATTTTTATCAATATCTTTATAAATTATTGGGAGTCCTGTTTGTTTGAAATTCATAACAATCGGAGGTTGTTTTTCATCATCCAGTTTCTTAGTATAAGAAAGAGGGATTGCAATTTCAGTGTCGTTTATTTCCCATACATCACCGATTAAATTCTTCTTAAAATCAGGAGATTGACTTAATTTTTCAGAAAATAATGGTTCTATTTCTGTAATCAAATTATTTACTTTATCCCATTCTATTTCATTCTTGATGATTGACATAATAGAAATAGCGGCATAATCTAATAATTCAGGATCATCTTTATAATATGAAATGGGAACTACTTTTTGTAATTGAGATACAATTTCTTTTTCAGTATAACCCTGACTTTTCTCCACATAATGAATAATTGATTTAACTGTTTTTTCTCTAAGTGGGGCTGATTCAATTATCAAATTACTATCTTCATCATTAAAGTAATCTGCTAATTTATCCGAAAGATCAGGTTTCAGGGCTTGCCAGTTGATTGGATTACTTTCTGAAATATATTTATCCAAAATTTTTTTCAAAGCATCTCTATCTTTTATTTTTAAACCATAATATGTTGCATCATAAAAAATATTATTGGAAATATTATCTACTCTAACCTGATTGATTTCTTTTAAATTAGAATTCACCTTTGATAAGTCAATTGTTATAATATCAGAATCAAGATTCCCAGAAATATATTGATTAATTTCATCAGTTATAAAATTTACCTTTTTTGTATTAACAGTTCCCAGTTTTGCTTGAATTAGTCCTTCATTATTCTGGAGATTAATCAGTTGTGGTAGGATTTCATTTCCTTCCAAAAAGAACCAGAGATTTGCCACACCGCTACGAGTCTCCGGAATACAATAACGGTCATTCATTACATCATTCATTTCACAAATTAAATCCGCAATAAACTGAGGACTATGCACATCAGGCAGGCTTTTTAGATATTTTTCTAATTTTATTATCTCTTTTAAGACAACAGGCTCTTTTAAATCACCTTTTACTAAAATTTGGATAGGAATAGAGCCGCCAAGTTTTGCTTCCATCATATCCTCTGCCTGGCGGATTTCACTATCCTTCTTAAAATAATCTACCATATTTACTTCTCTGCTGATATTAAAAAGAGATAAAATACCAGTCACAATAATTAAAAAACCCACAAGCACAATTACAATCTTTCTTTTTAGAATAAACTCACTTAACCTTTTCATAAGACGATTCATAGAAGTGTGTTCAATAGATTTCTGCTTCTTTCTGATTTTTGGAGCAGACATAAATGATAGCACAGCCGGTAAAAAAGTGATTGAAACAATAAAGGCAAATATAACTCCAATTGCTGTAAAAATTCCGAACTCTTTGATAATGGTCAAATTGGAAGTTAAGAATGCCAGAAACCCAATGGCAGTGGTCAGTCCTGCTAAAAAGATAGGAACGCCTACTTCACTAATTGTGTCTTTAATGCCTTCAATTTTACTATCACCTTTTCGTATATCTTCCATATACTTATTTACAAGATGTATTCCATAAGCACTACCAATAGCCAGCAGTAATACCGGCATCCCATCAGAAGCAATAGTGAGATTTATTCCCAGCAAGGACATCAAACCTAAACCCCAGGTTGTGCTGATTATTACTGTGGCTAATGGTAATATTACACCTCGTTTGCTACGGAAACTTATTGCCAGAGTAATAATAAGTAAAATGAATACAATAGGAAGCAGTAATATAATATCTGAGTTTATAATATCGGTAAGGAAAATCATCTGAAATGGAATGCCAGCAAAATAAAGTTTCTCATTTCCGTGAGTGCTTAAAACAAATTCTTTCATTTCTCGCCCAACAGCGATTTTATCAACATCATCTTTTAATCGTGCAATTATGACAGCGATAGTTCCATCATCCGAAATGATATTTCCACGATACATCTCTTTTGATAGTGTGTAATTTTTAATCCTTTCCAATTCATCTCTGTTAGATGGAATGTTGCGACTATCAACCAATTTTCCGACTTCCAGACCATCTTCAATTTTCTTTATATCAATAACATCTGTCAGACTTGTAACATAAGTTACTTCTGGCATTCCCTTGAACTTCTGAGTTATTATATTTATCCGATTTAAAGTATTCGGGTTGAAAATATCATTGGTTTCTAATGCAACCATTGCTAATGAATTACCGCCGAATTTATCTCCAACTTCATTGAACAGCACTACATTTGGATCATCTTGCGGTAAGTATTTCAAAATATCGCTGTTGATTTCTAAATTTTTTAATTGGAATGCCATAAATATTGTTATAATAACAGTTCCAATTATAATCGGAACACGATATTTCAGTACCAGTTCTGCGAATTTTTTCATAAAAATTTAATCCTTTTTATTCTTCCAATATATCTTAAATAATATTAAACTAACAACTACATTACTGCAATTGATACAGATCTGTAATATCAATATCTTCTAAATCATCCCCTTTGTTGACATGAATCGTTCTTGGGATTGTAAATCCAAGTGTATCTGGGTCTCCATAGTAACCAACTTTATCTGTATCCAGATCGAAAATAATGTTACTGTTGGCATCATCAATTGCTGCTACATAGTAATCTCCTGCACTTACTGCAATCATGGTATAATTTCCATGAGAATTTGTTATCATACCATTAGAAAGTGAAAGACCAGCGCTTACGGAATCCCCTGCTTCAAGTAGGATAACATACACACCCGAAACAGGTTCTCCATCATTGGTTACTTTTCCAGAAATGGTCGTAGTGAGTTCCTTTACGACATCTTCGCAACCAATCATTGCAATGACTAAAACAAATACCAGCACAAACAATTTTTTTTTCATTTTGACTCCTTATTATTTTAAAAGTTCTATAACTTCTTATAAATTCCAGCGAATAAATCAGTTTTGTGTCATTCATTAACTTTAGAAACTTCTGCTCGTTCTTTTATTGCTTTGATATTAATCCGAAGAGGGGATACCTGCAAGGGAAACTCCATCTCTGGTTTTTGAATAATCAAAAACTTAGCCACCCTGCCAAAATCTTTTACATCCTTAGCTTCCTTATTATAAAAAAGAACAACCCGCCTTCCTTCATCAATCGGAATTAGTTTGAAACAACCCCGCTGCCTATTTTTTTCGGTATCAACAATGATAAGTTCAGGTTTCTTTAAGATATGTTTGGTAGTATATCTAACGGTAGAACCAATACCCATAAATTTAAATGTAACAGCAGATTCAACTGTAATCTCATTGCCGTGTCTCTTTATAATTTTACACTCTTTGTGTCCTGGTATAAAGTTAGGGTAATTTTCAAAATCAGTTATTACCTGCCATACTTTATCCAACGGTGCATCAATTATGATAGCCAATG
>JAGMCF010000096.1 GCA_023129415.1 Candidatus Cloacimonadota bacterium | reverse complement strand
ACAACCAAAGGAACTGTAATGCCATCACGATCTAATCAGAATAAGGAGAAGCAGTATGTCTGAAAAGAAAAATGAAATAAATTCAAAAACCGAAACTAACCATAGAAGAGCTAAAACTACTGAGAGAAAAAGCAGAGTCAAAAGCTTATCTCAACAAAATGCAAAATTAAAAGAAGAAGTTGAATTTTACAAAGATAAATGGTTAAGAGCTGTAGCAGAGTTCGAAAACTTTAGAAAGAGAAATGCAAAAGAAAGAATAGACTGGATCAGGAATGCAAATCAAACACTTCTTTTAGAAATTGTTGATATATTTGAACATCTGGAATTAGCAATTAAATCAGCCAAGAATGAAAAAGTTCCAGCTAATTATAAAAAATGTATAAAAATGATTTATGACCAAATGAAGCAAATTCTTGAAAAGCAAGGATTGAAAAAAATTGAAACTATTGGAAATGAATTCAATCCAAATTTGCACGATGCAATAATTTGTGTAGAACATGAAAAATATGATGAAAATATAGTTTTTGATAATATTAAAAATGGTTACCTCTTGAATGATAAAGTCTTGCGTCATGCAAGAGTAGCTGTTTCAAAAGGAAAGAAAAAAAATGCTAAATAACCACAAAGTCTCAAAGACACGAAGAAATAATATGATTTTTAAACCAATTACAGAAAAAGAAGAACTTATTGCAAAAAAAATTGTTGATGCTGCATATAAAGTACATAAAAAATTAGGTCCAGGATTACTTGAAAAGATTTATGAAGTATGCTTTTGCTACGAGTTATCCAAAAATGATCTAAAAAACCGAAGACAGGTTAACATTCCAATTTTATATGATGGAATAACTTTTGATGAAGGTCTTAGAATTGATGTTCTAGTTGAAGAGCTAATTATTTGTGAGATAAAATCAGTTGAAAAAATGAATCCAGTCTGGGAAGCTCAAATACTCAGTTATTTAAAATTAACTGGAAAAAGACTTGGATTTATTATAAACTTTAATGTTCCGTTAATTAAAGATGGCATTAAAAGAATTATTTTATAATCTTTATGAATTGGTGCCTTCGTGGTAAAAAATTAAATAAACAACCACAAAGTCTCAAATCCTGAAGAGAAACCAATTAGATATTGGAAATCCTTAGGAGAACACAAAAGAATAATTTGTGCCTTTGTGTCCATTCTCCGTAGCAGTGCGACTGCTACTGCGAAGGATGAATCTTTGTGGTAAGAAATAAAAATATAAAGGAGAACAGATGAGCAAAATAATCGGCATAGATTTGGGAACAACAAACAGTTGTGTCGCAGTAATGGAGGGCGGTAAACCAACTATTATCCCAAATTCAGAAGGGGGTAGAACTACTCCATCAGTAACTGGATTCACTAAAGATGGAGAAAGATTAGTTGGCCAGTTGGCAAAACACCAGCTTGTTACAAATCCAAAAAACACTGTATATTCAGTAAAAAGATTCATGGGTAGAAAAAAAAATGAGGTGAGTCGTGAAGAATCAGAAGTATCGTTCACAATTAAAGCAAGCTCAAAAGGAGATGTAATAATCCACATTCCAAATGAAAAAAAGGACTATACACCTCAAGAGATATCAGCATTCGTGCTTGGAAAGATGAAAGAAACAGCAGAACAATATCTCGGAACAAAGATTGAACAAGCAGTTATAACTGTACCTGCATACTTTAATGATTCTCAAAGACAAGCAACAAAAGATGCTGGAAAGATAGCTGGATTAAAAGTAGAAAGAATTATCAATGAACCAACTGCAGCAGCTTTGGCTTATGGTCTTGACAAAAAGAAAGATGAAAAAATCGCTGTATATGACTTTGGTGGTGGCACATTTGATATATCAATACTTGAGATTGGAGAAGGTGTTGTTGAGGTGCTCTCAACCAATGGAAACACCCATCTTGGTGGCGATGATTTTGATAAAAGAATTACCGATTGGATAGTTGAAGAATTCAAGAAAAGTGATGGAATTGACCTTACTAAAGACCCAATGGCAATGCAGAGAATTCGTGAAGCATCGGAAAAAGCAAAAACTGAATTGAGTGGAACTCAAACCACTAATATCAATCTACCCTATGTTACTGCTGATAGCAGCGGTCCAAAACATCTATCATTAAACTTAACCAGAGCGCAATTCAACAGAATGATTGATGATTTGATTGAAGATAGTATTGGACCATGCAAATTAGCTATAAAAGATGCAAAAATTTCTGCTGATAATATTGATGAGGTTATCCTTGTAGGTGGTTCAACTCGTGTTCCTGCAGTTTATGATGCTGTAAAAAACTTCTTCAAAAAGGAACCTAATAAGAGTGTTAATCCTGACGAGGTTGTGGCAATAGGTGCTTCAATTCAGGGTGGAATCTTAGCTGGTGATGAAAATCTTAAAGATATCCTGCTTCTTGATGTAACACCCCTATCACTTGGTATTGAGACTCTGGGTGGAGTAATGACAAGATTAATTGAACGAAATACAACAATACCTGTGAAAAAAAGTCAGATATTTTCTACTGCTGCTGATAATCAAACTGCTGTATCTATCAATGTTCTACAAGGTGAACGTGAAATGGCTGCATATAATAGAACTTTAGGACGATTCGATCTTGTTGGAATTCCTCCTTCGCCAAGAGGTATTCCTCAAATCGAGGTTAGTTTTGATATTGATGCAAATGGAATCCTCAATGTTTCTGCAGTTGATAAAGGAACTGGAAAGAAACAACAAATTAAGATTGATAAAAGTGGTGCTATTGATGAATCTGAAATAGATAAAATGGTAAGAGAAGCGGAAGAGCATGCTGAAGAAGATAAGAAATTGAAAGAGCGCGTGCAAGCAAGAAATGAATTTGATACCTTGATTTTTACTACAGAAAAATCCCTTAAGGAACATGGAGATAAACTTAATCCAAAAGATAAAGAAGAGATTGAAAACGCAGTTAAAGAAGCAAAATCAAAATTGGATAGTGAAGATATTGAGATTCTGAAAAAAGCAAAATCTGAGTTCGAGCAAAAAGCACAGAAATTAGGAGAAATCGTTTATCAAGAAGCCATCAAGCAACAACAAGCCCAACAGGCTCAACAAGCACAAGAACAAGCCCAGCAAGCAAAAGAATCAGCCAAAGAAGAACCTTCAGAAGAAAAACCAAAACCAGGAGACGGTGAAGCTGTAGATGCTGACTTTGAAGTGGTGGATGATAAGTAACCACAAATTAACACGAACAATCACGAATAGAGTTAATAGTTAAAAAACAAATACAGTTCGTGTAAGTTCGTATCCCCGATTAATCGGGGATTCGTGGCAAAACTATAAAAATTATGGCAAAAAGAGATTATTACGAAGTATTAGGTGTTGACAAAAATGCAGGCAATAGTGATATAAAAAGTGCTTATCGTAAACTGGCAATGAAATATCATCCTGATAAAAATAAGGATGATCCAAACGCTGAAGAAAAATTCAAGGAAGCAGCCGAAGCTTATGAAGTTCTGGGTGACTCTAAAAAAAGAAATATTTATGACCAATTTGGACATGCAGGAGTGGATTCTCAGTTTGGTTCTGGTGGATTCCAATGGTCAGATTTTACACATGCAACGGACTTTTCTGATATTTTTGGTAACTTATTTGGTGGAAATGGATTCTTCAGCTCAATATTTGGCGATAGTTTTGGTGGTTTTGGAACTCGTGTTAGACGAAAAACAGTAAATCGAGGAGAGGATTTAAAAATCTCTCTTTCACTTTCTTTAGAAGAAATTGCTTCTGGTGTATCAAAAAAAATCAAAGTAAATACAAAAAGTGAATGCGATTTCTGCCATGGAACTGGTTCAGCAGACGGCAGAATCTCAACCTGCCCTCAATGTAATGGCTCAGGTCAAGTAAGACAGGTTAGACAATCATTTTTTGGCCAAATGTCCACTATTACCACTTGTCCTGTATGTCAAGGTAAAGGTACAATAATAAAAAATAAATGCTCACACTGTTACGGTGAAGGAAGAGTCTCAAAAGTAAAAACTGTAAAGATTGACATCCCGGCTGGTGTTGCTGATGGTCAATATCTAAAATTGCGTGGTCAGGGAAATGCAGGTAAGCAAGCTGGACCTTCTGGGGACATATTATTATTTATAAACGAAAAAAGGAATGATATATTTGAAAGAGATGGACAAGATCTAATCTGCACTTTCCCTATAAATGTCAGTAAAGCTGTTCTCGGAGGGAATATTGATGTGCCAACCTTGCAAAAACATGTAAAAATGAAAATTCCTTCAGGAACTCAATCAGGTAAAGTATTCAGACTTAGAGGTCAAGGTTTACCATATCTTAACAGTTCAAGAAAAGGTGATTTGTATATTAAAATAATTGTTATTATTCCAACAAAAATCATCAGCGAAGAGCGTGATTATTATAAAAAATTAGAAACTTTTGATGCGAGGAGAAATTTGAAACCTGGAAAAACTTTTTTTGAAAAATTAAAAGAATACTTTGTCTAAATACCTAAATAATCATTGAGTTAAACAGAAAAAAATTGATTAAAA
>JAGMCF010000095.1 GCA_023129415.1 Candidatus Cloacimonadota bacterium | reverse complement strand
TGTAAAAAGATTATTAGCGAATTGAGTTCAATAATAAAAACCTTAGGAAACAAAACCTTAGCCTTAGCCTCTGCCTTAGCCTTAAATAAACTATAAACTTTGAAATTCCGATACAATAAATTAAGATGAAACCTTTTTTTGAACGATTACTTTCTGGAGAAATCCTCGTCTCCGACGGAGCAATGGGAACTATGCTTTTTCAAAAAGGACTTAAATCCGGAGAATGCCCTGAATCAATCAATCTGAAAAATCCTGAAATCCTTGAAGAAATCGCACAACTATACTTTAATGCAGGTGCAGATATTATTCAAACAAATACCTTTGGTGGTTCTCCCCTAAAACTTTCCGCATATAATTTTGAAGATAAAACTGAAGAAATTAATAGGATTGCAGTTAAGTGTGTGATAAAAGTTGTCGGTACACAAGCTTATGTTTCCGGTTCTTGTGGTCCTTCCGGTAAAATTTTAAAACCCTATGGAGATACTGAACCTGATGAAGTTTATCAAAGTTTTAAACTGCAGATGAAATCTCTCATAAATGCTGGTGTGGATATTATTTGCGTTGAGACGATGACAGATTTACATGAAGCAACAATAGCAGTCAAAGTAGCAAAAGAAATATCAAGTCAAATTCCGGTTATTGCCACAATGACCTTTGACGAAACCCCACGAGGATTTTACACAATAATGGGAGTTAGCATAAAGGATGCTGCAGAAGGACTTGAAAAAGCCGGTGCTGACTGTATCGGTTCAAATTGTGGACATGGTATAGAAAATATGATCAAGATTGCGTATGAATTCAAAAAATATTCTTCACTTCCAATAATTATTCAATCCAATGCCGGGCTTCCTGAAATGAAAGGTGAAACTCTGTTTTATCCAGAAACACCAGATTTTTTTGCCCAAAAAGCAAAAGAATTGATTGATGCAGGGGTGTCAATTATTGGGGGTTGTTGTGGCACAACTCCAGAACACATCAAAACTATTCGGAAAGTGGTTGATTCATATAAGAAATAATTACTAATATCAAGAGAAAGATATTTAGGGAAATAAATATGTTAAGAATAGAAACAATGATTAAGGGGGTGTAATAAATTTACTATTACACCTGAAAGGGCAAACAAGCATTTCAAATGTTAAAAATACTCAATAATGTAAAAGTTTATTTTATTACACCACCTAAACTGCTTTTTAAATCTTCAATTCTCATCCTTACTTTATTATCAATATGTCAATGCAGTAAAGAAGTTGTTATTCCTAATCAAATAGAAATAGAAGCTTATGATATCAAAGTAAACCTCGATCTGAATAATCTTTTAAATTTAAATGCTAAGCTGGAAATATTGAAAAAGGATTCTATTGATAAGTTTGAGTTATTACTATCTTCTGAAGCAAAAATTGAGTCCATAAAATCTAAAATAAAAAATGACTGGATTGATATCTCATATACGAGAAACAAAGATACATTGGTTTTAACTATTCCCTCTGAAATTGTGTCAAATAGAGAATTGATTATAGAATTCAATTACACTTTTCCAACAGGTGAAATAAAAGATGTTTTGTATTTTGATCGTGGACACCGATGGTATCCACTAATAATTGATCAAATTGCCAGATTTAAACTTACTGCTGAAGTACCATTTGAATATGAAGTCTTTTCTGTGGGTGATTTAATTAGCAGAAAGAAACTCAATGAATATTCACAATTTATTTGGGAAAGCAAAATTCCTGTTTTCAAATTACCAATAATTATTGCAAAAACAGGTTATTATCAAAAAACATATAAAGAATGTAATAGCAAGGAAATTTATTTCTATTCTCTTATAAAGAATAAAGAAATAATAGAAGAAATTCTCTCTGAAGCTTGTAATACAATGAAGTTCTTTAATGAACATATAGGCGAGTATCATCATAATCAGCTTACAATAATAGAATTTCCTGAATTTCAAGGAACGAATATTGCCACTTCCCTTTTAATAATAGGATCACAGTTATTTGATTTCTTTAAAAAAGGTTATTATGAAAACCTTCATTTCTCGATCGCTTGTCAGTGGATTGCTGCTGGTACTTTTAATAAGCTTTTTGGAAAAGGATTCTGGTTTCTCCAAATATCCTTGCCGCATTATTTACGTCTTATGTATCTAAGGCAAACTAAAGAAGAAGATGCTTATATTAAAGCATTGCAAAAAGGACTTGTTGCGTATAAAGAGATTGCAAACTCTGATAAAGATGTGCCATTAATAGATATTGATTTTCCAGATTCTCCTGAAAAGGGAAAGATTATTTATGGAAAAGGTCCATATATCATAGACCAAGTATGCATACAAATTGGTGAAAAAAATTGGGAGAAGTTAATTAAAGATATTTATAAAGACTTTAAAGGGAGAATTTTTAATTATAATGATTTCATAAGCTATCTTTCAAAGTACGATGAAGATGGAACATGTGTTCCAAAGTTTGAAAAGATGTTGTCAGAGAGAGGGATTCCAGACAACTAATTAGTATTTATCCGTAAAATTCATATTTGTAGAACGACCTTCTAAGGTCGTTGTTCTAAAAAAGTATCAAATATACTTTATCCCCTCACTCCGTATATCATCGGTTAAAACGAGCGATGAACCTCGTTCTACATTTATGAACAGCTCATTAGTTATCTTAACATTAAAATCAGGAGAAATAGATGAAAGGTGATAAACTAATAATTCATGAAGGGCATTTAAGAGCTGCGAAACAAATATGTAAAATTGTTTTTCAAGAAATTATGAAATCAAAAAACAAGTTTATCATTACAATTGCCGGTGAATCAGGAAGTGGTAAATCTGAAATTGCAGAATCACTTTCTCAATTGCTTTCTGAAAAGAATATAAAAAGTTTCATCTTTCAACAGGATGATTATTTCATTTATCCGCCAAAAACAAATGCTGAAATGCGTAGAAAAAATATTAATAATGTTGGACTTTCTGAAGTTAATCTTGCGTTGTTAGATCAACACCTTAAAAGTATTTTGCAAAAGAAAGATGAAATTGACAAACCATTAGTAATTTTTGATGAGGATAGAATTTCAGATGAAATAATTAATCTCAATGATATTCAAGTAATTATGGTAGAAGGAACATATACAACTACTTTACAAAATGTTAACAAACATATTTTTATCGACCAAACTTATATTGACACAAGAGAATCTCGGGAAAAAAGAGCAAGAGAAGAGCAAGATGAGTTTCTTGAAAAAATTCTTAAGATTGAGCACAAAATCATATCATCACATAAGTCAAAAGCTGATATTATTATAACCAGGAATTATGAAGTAACATATTAATCGAAATCCGCCTATGAAATCAATTATTAGCAAGACTTGGCTTGCAGCGACCTGCGGGAGCGTGAACCGAGAATTGCATCCACTTTGGGAAGTTTGTTCTCGACTCTCCCGAAAGCCTTCGGGACGAGTCAAGTCCAACTTTACAAAATTCTTTAGGTTTCATCTTAACTGAACCTCGATTAATCGGGATGGAACGCTTAACTCAAAACAATATCAAATAATAAAATATCAAACGAATTAGGAGTTTATTATTTTGAAAATTCGAATTTTAAATTTGTTTAAAATTTTGGTATTCGGAATTAGAAATTTATAGATAGGAAAGTAAAAAATGGAAAAACACAATATTAAAATTAAAAATATCTGTATGCTCAGCACACATGGATATTTTGATCCAATTCCTCAACTTGGAAGAACTGATACCGGTGGGCAGATTGTTTATGTGCTTGAATTAGCAAAAGCACTTTCCTCCCAGCATTGTAAAGTAGATATTTATACCCGATGGTTTGACGAATCAAAAAACCAGATTGACCCTATTCCAGGTTGCCCTGAAGTAAGAGTAATACGAATTCCTTCAGGAAAATGGGAATTTATTGCTAAAGAGAAAATATATGATGTTCTTCCAGAATTAGCTGAAAATATGGTAACATTCATAAAAGAAAATAAATTAAAATATGACCTTTTTCATGGTCATTATGTAGATGCTGGAATTGTCACTCTTGATGTAGCAAAAGCATTTGATAAACCAGCTTTCTTTACCGCTCATTCTTTAGGTGCTTGGAAGCGTGACCAGATGGGTGGTAACCCTGAAGAAATGGAGAAAAAATATAATTTTAAACATCGGATTAGTGAAGAGCTTAGAATCTTCAAATCTGTAAAGGCTCAAACAGTAACTACTCAATTACAACAAGAGAAATTAGAAGAATTATATGATTTCACCACAGAAAATATTGAAATTATTCCACCAGGTGTGGATGTGCATACTTATTATTCCCTTAAACCCAACAAAAATAAGGTAAAAACAAATTTACCTGAAAAATACATTTTTTGCTTAAGCAGAATTGATACAAATAAAGGACATGACCTTTTACTCAATGCCTTTGATATTGTAAAAAAGGAAATATCTGATATTGCTCTTGTGATAGGTGGTGGTTCTCCCAAACCTCAACAAAGAGAAAAGGGAATTTTTGCTAATATGAGAAAAATTATTAATGAAAAGGGATTACAAGAAAGCGTTCATATAATCGGTTATGTTCCAGATGAACTTATGCCTCCGTATTATCGTCAGGCAGAATTGTTTGTTCTTCCTTCACTTTTTGAACCGTTTGGAATGACAGCAATTGAAGCTATGGCTTGTGGAACACCTGTAATCGCATCAAAATTTGGAGGAATTAAAAATGTTATTTCCACAGGTGAAAATGGAATATTAGTTAATCCCGAAAACCCAAACGAATTTGCAGATGAAATGATAACACTTTTAAAAGATAAGAAAAAAGCAAAATATATTGGTCAAAAAGGGAATGAAACAATTGTGAAATATTACAGTTGGGAAGCTATCGCTGAAAGGCATTTAGCATTTTATCACAAATATATTGGGTAAATATATCATGAAAAAAGAAAATAAAATAATTGCAGTATGTGGATTAATTTGCAGCGGATGTGATATTCTTGAAGCTACAAGCGATAAAAAAATAGCTTAAGAAATTGCTGACTGGTTTAAAAAAGAAAAGAATATTGAAGTAAAGATTGAAGATATCCATTGTTCTGGGTGTAAAGGGGATAGAGAAGGAAAAAGGAAAAATTTCTAAATCCTAATTTTCACCCTTCGTCCCGATTAAATCGGGACTACGGAGAACGGGCCAAATGTCAAATTAAATACTAAAGCCCAAATATCCAATAATGTAAAAGGTAGATTACTACGAGTTTAAATATTATGTTATTTGTTATTTGAAATTTTATTTGAAATTTGTGATTTGTAACTTTTTTCTACATTATGTCAACAACATTTAAAGCAAACCTCTTGAAAATATACCTATTCAAGTTTTTTGGGAGTTTACACTTTATTGCCGGAGTTCTTATCCCTTTCTTTACAGATTGGGGAGGCATAACCTTCACCCAGATAATGATTTTACAATCTTGGTTTATGTTATGGATTTTTCTACTTGAAATTCCTACAGGAACAGTTGCAGATTATCTGGGCAGAAAACACTCTCTTATTTTAGCTTGTGTTGTAAATATTATTGGTGCTTTAGTATATGCGAGCAAGCCGAATTTTTATGTGTTCCTTGCAGGTGAGTTTTTATGGGCTATGGCTATGGCTTTAATGTCTGGTGCAGATGAAGCTCTGATCTATGATACATTAAAAAAGATTGGAGATACAAAAAAATCTAAAAAGGTTTTTGGTAGAGTCCAGAGTTTTGCATTAGCCGGTATTATGGTTGGTGCTCCTGTTGGTAGTATTATTGCAGCTAAACTCGGTTTGCGTGCAACAATGTTATTGATAATTATACCATTTACAATAGCCTTTACAATTGCTTTGACTTTCAAAGAACCAAAAATTTCTCACGAAATTAAATCAAAAAATTACATCACAATTTTGAAAGAAGGAGTTAAGTTCTTTTACAAAAATAAGGTCTTGAAAATTTTAGCATTGGACTTTATTTTTATTGGCTCAATTGCATATTTTATGATATGGCTATATCAGCCAATGTTAAAACATTCAGGTATAAACATAATTTATTTTGGTATTGTTCATTCTGCTTTTGTAGCAAGTCAGATACTGATAATGAATAATTACGAAAGACTTGAAAAAATATTTGGCTCAAAAAAAGGATTGATATTTTTCAGTTCAGTAATAACTGGAATTATGTTTATTATTAGTGGATTAACAAAATGTATTCCAATTGTTTTGTTAGTAATCATTTTGGGTGGAGGTTTTGGATTATCAAGAAGACCCTTATTTGTGAGTTATATGAATAAATATATCCCATCAGAAAAAAGAGCAACAGTGCTTTCAACTATATCTATGCTGAGAAGACTTGGGCTTTTGGTGATAAATCCTTTTGTTGGTTTATTGGTAGATTGGTCACTAAATTATACCTTGATAATTTTAGGAATTGCAGCAGTTCTCTTTTCATTTATATCAAAAGTTGAGGAGGGGCATTTGATAGATTGACTTTTTCTAAATGCTTAAATAAGATTATAAGAAAATATCAAAGAAGTTATCTCAATTTTTCCCAATTTAATTGACACAGAAAAGTTAAACTATCAAATCTCATCTTAAGAAAATTTATGAAAAAGGAGACTACTTTTATGTTCAAAAAATATTTTGGATTATTAATTATACTAATAATTATTTTTTCCGGATGTGCTAAACAAACACCCTTAGGTTCGAAAAAGAATCCTATAAAAATGTATTTTGTTCCATCAATGGAAGCGGGGAAAATTGTGACAAGTGGGACAGAAGTTGCTGACTTTTTGACAGAAGAAACAGGTTATCACTTCAAAGTAGCAGTGCCGACAAGTTATGCATCAGTGATAGAAGCAATGGGAACAGAGGAAACTGACATTGCTTGGTTAGCAACCTTTGCTTATGTATTAGCAAATGAAAAATTTGATGCTGAAGTTGCTCTTACTGTAGTTCGAAAAGGTCTTGATAAATATCGGGGACAATTCATTGCCAGTGCCGATGGCAATATTAAAACCATTGAAGATATAAATGGGAAAATAATTGCTTTTACTGATGCTGCTTCAGCTTCTGGTTATATTTATCCTTCAGCAATTTTGAAAGAAAAAGGAATTATACCAAAAAGAAGTTTTTTTGCTGGTGGACATCCTCAAGCAATCTTAGCTGTATATCAAGGAACTGCAGATGTGGGCTGCACTTTTTGGGCTCCACCTGGTGAGGATGGTAAGGTCCGTGATGCTCGGAGAGCAGTGATAGATACATATCCGGATGTTATTGAAAAAGTAAAAATAATTGGTTTTTCAGATTGGATTCCAAACGATACCGTTACTTTTAGAAAAGGTTTTCCTCCTGAGATGAAAGAAAAAATCATTCAAGCTCTTCTTGATTTTGCCAATACAAAAGAAGGACATGAAACATTAGTAAGACTTCTGGATATTGATAATTTTATCATTGCAACCGATGCTGATTACGATGTAGTTAGAAAAGCACTTGAAGCCCTAGAAATGGATGCTACTAACTTGATAAAATAAACACAAATACCCAGATAAATCAGGATGCACCCATCTGGACACCAACATGAAAGGGGAATGAAAATTATTCACCCTGTGGAATAATGCTTTGCACTCGTCTTGGCGCCGAAGCCAGATTAAAATCTTTGATTTTATTCCACAGGGTAAATAATTTAAAAAAGTTCATTTTTATAAATAATATTTTGTTCGTGTCAGTTCGTGTTGTTCGTGGCTAAAAAAGGATTTACATATGAAAAATATATTAGAAATTCGGGATCTCCACAAGGTCTATGCCAGAGGAACACATGCCTTAAAAGGCATAAATCTTACTGTTAAAGAAGGTGATTTTTTAATCCTTCTTGGATTATCAGGTTCTGGAAAATCAACTCTTTTACGGTGCTTAAATAAATTAATTGATTCAACTTCCGGAGATATTACTATTAACGATGAGGATGTTGTTAAAGCAAGTGGAAAACAGCTAAGACACATTCGCAGACACATTGGTATGATTTTTCAACAATTTAATTTAATAAAAAATCTCAGTGCATTAACAAATGTTCTAACTGGCAAACTTGGTTATGTTTCACTTGGTCATTCATTAACATTTAAACAACACCATAATGATATAAAATTAGCATTGAAAAATCTTGAACGTGTAGGATTGAAAGATTTCAGTTATCAGAAGATCAAGAACTTAAGTGGTGGACAACAACAGAGAGTTGCCATTGCAAGGGCTTTAATGCAAAATCCTCGTCTCATCTTAGCTGATGAACCTGTTGCAAGTCTGGATCCTGCCACAGCAGATTCTGTAATGAAATATCTGGGTGAATTGAATAAAAATGATAATATGACTGTGATTTGCTCTCTGCATTTCTTGAGTTTAGCAAGAAAATACGGAACAAGAGTTGCAGCTTTGAAAGATGGTAAAATTGTTTTTGATGGTAAACCAAAAGATATCGATGAGAAGAGATTTAAAGAGATTTATGGTGAAGATGCTGAAGAGGTTGAAATCCGATGAAAACAATAAATAAAATAAAATCAATCGTTAAAGCTTTTATACTTGATTTCTTGTTCTTGGTCTATATATTTGGTTGTATCAGTTTTTTAGTGTATAGGTGGATTGAATTTCGTATAGAAAATAAATTTATACTTATTGGTGCTTTAGTCTTTACATTTTTATTCTTCTTCATTGGAGATTCGCTTGGCAGAAAATTATTTTTCCCATCAAGGAAAACAATCCATAAGTGGTTCAAAAGTTTCTGGGGCTGGTTTATGGTTACCGGTTTATTAATAACCTTTATTGTGGGGTGGAATCTGGTTGAAGTTGATTTTGTGAAATTCTTTACGAAGTTCAAAAATGCCGGTGGCATAATGTCTGGAATCTTTGACCCTAATTTTGATATACTAACGATGAGTCTAATAGCACTTGCTGAAACGATATATCTGGCATTACTTGCAACAATATTTGCAATTCCATTTGCATTTATATTAAGCTTTTTTGCTGCACGAAACCTTATGCCAAAAACAATTATTGGAAATACAGTCTATATTATTATTCGGACAATTGCAACGATTTTTCGTTCTATAGAAGCTATTATCTGGGCAATAATTTTCTGTGTTTGGGTTGGGATTGGACCTTTTGCAGGAATGCTTGCTTTGATGATACATTCAATTGCTGCGCTAACAAAATTATATTCCGAACAAATTGAAAATATTGATCCAGGACCAGTTGAAGCGATCAAAGCAACCGGAGCCAGCACATTTCAAACCTGGATCTATTCGGTTATTCCTCAGATTATTTCTCCATACCTTGCATTTACAATATATCGTTGGGATATTAATGTTAGAATGGCAACTATTGTCGGTTTTGTTGGTGGAGGAGGAATAGGGTTGCTTCTTTATCAGGAACAAGGGCTTCTCCGATGGCATAATGTAGGACTCCTCATCTGGCTTATTGCTTTAGTAATATGGATTATGGATATGGTAAGTGCAAAAATCAGAGCTAAATTGACAGAAATATAAGATGAAACGGACGTCCACTACTGGCAGAAAAAGGATAATGAAAATTGAGTGACAGAATGAACAGACCACAATTGTTCCAAACCTGTCTCGGCTTGGTGCCGAGCCAAGACGGGCAGGATTTGATCCCCGCGTACGCGGGGACTGTTTTTAAAATCAAAACACTGTTATCCCGACCTATCAGAGATTTTCTTGACATAAATAATTTGACTTTTAGACCGGAATTTAGGACAAGTATCTGATTTAAAATGCAACTATTATAGAAGTTGATAAAATATTTCATTTCACAATTGGTCAAATTAAATATGGCGGTCTTTATTTTCTGCCTTAAATTATGCTTACCCAACGAAGCTTTAGCAAAGTTGGGTTTCCTTTTTTTCTGGAAAAGTTGTTTTCTCTAAAAATTATGATTAGAAAAAACTGCCATCCCTATATATCGGGATTTTCCTTTCCATAGTGTTGGTAAAGGACGTGAACGCCCTGTTTCTGCGTTTTTACCTCTTATCCCAGTCATAAATGACTGGGCTATTGATACTCATAAGTAAAATAAATATACCCTGAAAAAACGCTGATATATCGGGAGTGTTAGGATCACTGTAAATATAAATTGATTAAATTATGGAAATAAATGCAGTTTTATTTGATTTAGATGGAACACTGATTGATTCAATGGGAGTCTGGGTAGAGGTAGATAAAGAATATTTAGGTAAACGTGGAATCCCTGTTCCTGATGATCTGTTTCAAGATATGGAACATGGAGATAGTTTTATTGAAGTTGCGAAGTATTTCAAACAAAAATTTAATTTACCAGATACAATTGAAGAAATCATGAAAGAATGGACTGAAATGGTTACCTGGCATTATGAAAATGATATACCTCTCAAATTAGGTGCAAGGGAATTATTAAACTTTCTTAAAACACATAAGATTAAAATTGGTGTTGGAACCAGTAATTCAAAATTTCTTGCACACACAGTTTTAAAATCAAATAATGTATTACATTTTTTTGATTGTATCGTTGCTGGATGTGAAGATATAAAAGGTAAACCATTCCCGGATATTTTTTTGAAAGTTGCTTCTGGGTTAGGGGTAAAACCTGAAAATTGTTTAGTAATTGAAGATGTTTTGGTTGGTATTCAAGCAGCAAAAAATGCTGGAATGACAGTTTTTTCAATAGAGGATAAACATACAAAAAGTGAGTGGAAAAAAATTAAAAGAGTAACCGATTATTATTGTAAAGATTTTAAGGAAATAAAAGAGAGGTTTATAAAACTTATTGAATTTTTATAACACACCTCATCTATATTAAATATACCCTTGCTGGTTCAAGTTTGTCCCGAAAGCCTTCGGGAGAACCTAAACATTTTGATTCAGGTAATATACCTGAACCAGCAATGGGAATCCACACCTCTCGAGATGGTTTTTTTTATACAATTTCAAAACAAAAAAGGAAGCCTTTTACAGCTTCCTTTTTGAAATCTGAACCTAAACATTTTGATTCAGGTAACATACCTGAACCAGCAATGTAAGATTAATTTAGAAGTTAACTTCTGCAGTTATAAATGCATTAAACTTTGGAGCTGGTTGGACATACATATATTTATCACCAACTAAGTTATCATCTCTACCATAATCTGTACCATAGTATGCTCTTAAGTAGTTGTCATCGCGATTGTTGATGTTTTTCAGATCCAAACGGATTGATGCATTTTTACCACCAAGTTTGAATGAATAAGTAAAATCAGTATTTATTGATAAATAGTATGGCAATTTTGCTTCAACTTCTGTTCCATCAATCAATTTATATGTATTAGTATAACTTCCATAATATTCGTCCCACCAATTACCAGAAAAACCAATTCGCAATTTTCCATTCAAAGGCATATCATGAAAAGTATAACCAATTGAACCGCTAACCATTTGCTCTGGTGAATATGGTACAACTTTATCAACAATCAAAGAATCAGGCTCACCAAAAATCTTCTCAACAGTCATTTCAGTCCAGCGGTTTTGAGCGTATGTTCCAGAAATAGCACCATCAATATTACCATATACAAAGTTAGCAGCAAGTTCTAAACCCTGGTGACGAGCATTACCTGCATTTATTGTAATATATTCTCCTTCTAACAAATAAGTACTTTCAAGCTTGTCTTCGTAATCAGTGATATAGTAATTAGCATTAGCATTCCAACCAACACCTTCATACCCTACACCAAATTCCACTGTTGTAGCTTTTTCCGGATCAAGCTCTTCTACATGCACAACTCCTGCAGTATCGGTCCAGGTCTGATAATCATCAGGACCACCAGAACGACTATACCAGTCAGTCAGTCTTGGTTCTTTTTTGGCAATTGAGTAATTAGCAAGTAAGTTCAGATATTCTGTGATGTTATAGTTAACTCCAAATTTTGGAGAGAAGAAGTTAAATGTTTTTTTGTAATCACCATCAGTGAATTTTAAACTTCCATCATCATTTTTCAATTCCTTAGTTGCATAATAATATTCATCAGTAAAATTACCTTGTCCATAATCAAATATTTGGATTGGCAGTTCTTCAACTTCTGATGTATAACTTGCATACTGGCCATCCACCAAAATGTTCAGAGAAGGGATAGGTTTAATCAGAGCTCTGACAAAACCAGACATATTAGTTACAATTCCATCATAGTTGTATCTGTCTTGAGCTTGAAGATAGTTTCCTTCATTATAACGGAAATTCCAGGACTTAGCAACATGAAGGGCTTTCCATCTTCTCCATTCACCACCAACAATAAGTTTGAACATATCGCTGAATTTATGATCGAAATATGTATTCAAACCGAATTGTTTGTGGTGATTTTGACTGTCATTCTCCCAACTGTGAGAATAATCTTTATTGGGAAGATTTCTAGCCTTTGAAACGTAAACAGAATCATAACCAGGTGAAGTATAGGTTAAATTAACTGGATCGTATCCAGTTAAAACTAAACCAGTTGTTTCATAGATATGTCTTGCATGACGACCAAAATATTTATTATCAGTGTATGCACTTAAAGGCATATAATAAACAAGACCAGTATTAACATCAAACTTATCATTTTTGAGATATTTTCCACCACCATCACCACGAGAAAAGAAGAAGTTTGTTAAAAGTAATGAATTGTCAGAGATATTCCATTCATCACGGATAGAAAGTTGTGGTTTATTATAGTAATTTTCCTGTTCAGGATTGTTATTTCGATTGTAATTTCGTCCAAGTTTCTCCTGGAGTGCCATATCAGTAGTAGCGCGAGCTTGATTATGAAGCTGAGGAGCAATAATAAGGCTTGTATTCACTTTATGATCTCCCCAGATATTTTGAACTTCAGCTCCAAACGACCAGCCATCATAAAATGTGCCGATTTGATATGAATCACCAACCTTTCTTTCTACCATAACATTATAATTAAATCTACCACCCTTAAGAAGTCCAGAATTATAACGAAGTAACAAATTATAATTTATTGGATTAAAGAGTACCTTATTACCTTTTCCGTCAGCAACTGGTTTAACAGTGTGATAACCCCCAACAGATGTTCTAAAGGACCATTCTTTTTCTGCATCAGGACCAACACCAATTGTTTCAATATTTATTGAACCACCAAAAACACCAGAACCATATAAGGAAGAAGCTGCACCACGCTGCACCTGAACTGATTTAACATTAGAAGAAAGGCCTGTCCAATTTGACCAATACACTTGTTGACTTTCTGGGTCATTTACAGGAATACCATTAATAAGAATTTGAACTTTATCCTGATCAAAACCTCTTAGTCTTAGCTCTCCTTCACCTAATCCACCAGTAGTAGAAAATAAACCTGGCACACCTATTAATAATTGAGGCATATCATCCGTGGTATATACATTTGAAATAGTCTCCTGGGCAAGGTCAGTGAAAGCGATTGGGGTTTCTCGTTTAATAGCTCTTGTAGCAGTAACAGTAATACCCGGGATACCAATAGCTTTCATTCTTAATGAAAACATCACAGTTGTTGTTAAATCAGCTTTAATCTCAACTTCTTTTGTTTGTTTTTCATATCCCATAATACTTGCAGAAACATCATAAACACCAACAGGGATATTTTTGATAATAAAGCTTCCATCACTTTTTGTTAAAGCTCCCATTTCTGTTCCTTCTATAACAACATTAGCAGCACTCAATGGTTCTTTAGTTTTTTCAACAGTAACTTTCCCAGCAATAGTACCAGTATCAGCTGCAAATAAGGTATAAGGTATAATAAGGAGTGATAAGATAATTATCAACAATATTTTTTTCATTGAAATCCTCCGTAAATTTTTTACTTGTTAGTTATATCATAATTTCCACCCGAAATATCTACCTGCATACAAACAGGTTTGGATGGATACCTATCAATGAAAGTTAGCATAAAAAACACTTATAAGAATTTAAAGTGTTTGCCCTCTAAAGAAGGGCCACCTATTTTAGACATTTCATTTAAATAGTGATCAGTTTTGTTTAGTTTTTTCAATTCTTTCATATTAAAAAATATCAAAGCTCTATTTATCTCCATAATAAAGATTAAAGTTGGAATTTTTCTACAAAAGAAAATAATAAATTCCTTTGTCAAATTTATTATATTTTTTATTGATTTTTTGTAGGTATGTTAAAATATTATTCAGCAGAAATATATTTTATTTAAAGGATATATAGAAGGTCTAAAAATTTGTTAGGTTTAAACCTAATGAAAAAAAATCTCATTTATATTAAATAATTATTGGGGAGCATTTAAATGTTTGGGCCTGAAAAATCTTCTAAATGTTACTTGACAACATACTTAATAGATATTTATATTTGTTTTATAAATTTAGCAAAAAGACAATATAATAAATGTGGTAGTTTATGGATGAAAAAGTGAGATTTTTCGAAGTCTGCCTACCCCGCCTTCCAAAGTTTGGCGGGCAGGCAAGCCTTGGCGGGCAGGGATGAAAATGATTTATTTATAGTAACATATTATCTATCAGATGTTTTACATAGCAGAAAACACAGAGATATTATTATAATGATTGTAGATTCAGCTTCACAGTTTTGGGTATTAACCACGAGAAAAGAATCCCGATTCACCCTTTCGTAGTTCATCCTTCGTAGTACTACGGAGAATGGATACTACGGAGAACTGGTATATCAGGAAGATAAGTGCAATTAAAAATTATGTTTTAACAAAGAATTCATTACAAGAAGTATTCATGATATATTGGGAATTTAGAATTTAGCTTGATATCATATAATCTGAAAAAAGTCAAAATCCATTTTTAAGAATTTTATTTGCTAATTAGTGTCTTTCCGTAAATTAAAATTTAAGGAAGAAAAAACTTGACTTAAGATGAGAGTCTTGAGTTAAGTTTCTGTATTTATGTAAGTTCTGTCAACTTAAGTCAAGTCCTGATGAATCAAGGCTTAACTCAAGTTTTCAAAAATCCTACTTTATGGACAGACTATAATTATAAAAAGATGAGAAAATAAATCAGGTTAAATGAACACTGTCTAATAATGAATAAAATAAAGGATATAATTAACTTAGACACCCTCAATATACTTATTGAGAATGCATTACAAGAGGACCTTTCTGAAAGTGGAGATATCACCACAGAATCCATTTTTGACCAGGAACAGGGAATATATATTCTCATTTCAAAAGATTCTGGAATACTTTGTGGTTGTAAAATTTTTATGGCTGTATTTCAGAAGCTTGATTCTGACTGTATAGTAAAGTTTGACAAAAATGATGGTGATAGAATAGAAAATGGAGATTCTATCGCAAAAATTTATGGGAAAATAAGAAGTATTTTAAAAGGAGAACGAGTAGCACTTAACTTTCTCTCCCATTTGAGTGGAATTGCTACTAAGACTGCCACATTTGTAGAAAGTACAGGTGGCAAAGCAAAAATTCTTGATACGAGAAAGACAATCCCTGGATTTCGAGCACTGCAAAAATATGCAGTTTTGTGTGGAGGTGGCAAGAATCATAGAATGGGCTTATATGATATGGTGATGATAAAGGATAATCATATTGATGGAACAGGTAGTATCGCAGATGCAGTTTCGAAGGTTCGAAAAAAGTTGAATCCTTCTATAAAAATTGAGGTTGAGACACGAAATTTAGAGGAGGTAAAAGAAGCACTTAAGGCACAGGTTGATTATATAATGCTGGATAATATGCCGTTAGAAATGATGAAAAAAGCTGTGAAAATAATTAACAAACAAACACTGGTTGAAGCGTCTGGAAATATGACATTATCACGCATCAAGGATGTTGCAGAAACTGGTGTTGAGTTTATCTCTGTTGGCGAATTGACACATTCAGTTAAAGCATTTGACTTCTCTTTGCGAAAAGAAAAGAAATAATCTTATAGTATTATAAATAAAGTCTTTGTTTTTTTGCAAGAAATTATAACTGTTTACTGCCAACCGCTAATTAACGCTAATTTTCGCTAATTAAGAGAAAAAAATTAGTGTATATTCGCGGTTAAATTAATTATTATTTTGCGGTTTACCGCTCTATGGATATACAGAATATAATAAGTAAAATTACATCACTGAAAAAGACCCTGAAAGATTCAGTGATTATCCCTGCACACCATTATATAAAAGCAGATATTATTGCCCAAGCAGATATTGTGGGAGATTCATATAAACTTGCAAAAGATTGTAGTAAAACTCATGCTGATTTTATATTATTCTGCGGTGTAAAGTTTATGGCGGAAGGTGCCAGGCTTTTGGCAAAACCAAACCAGAAAGTGCTCATGCCGACCCTTTTGGCTGGCTGTCCTTTGGCAGAAATGATAGATGAGTCTACTGCTTATGAGGTTTACAAGCAAATCAGTTCTCTTTGTGCATGTGAAGTAGCACCAGTTACCTATGTGAATTCCAATGTAGCTTTGAAAAGTTTTTGTGGTGAATATAATGGAGCAACCTGTACAAGTTCTAATGCATGTAAAATAATAAACACATATTTGAATCAAGGGAAAGCTGTATTTTTTTCTCCTGATTATAATCTTGGTATCAATTCAGCGCGAATGCTAAAAATCCCTGAAAATCAAATTGTAATTATTAAAGATGATTTTAGTCTTCACTGTAAAGGCTCAATCAAAAATGCAAGAATATTCCTATGGGATGGCTATTGTTATGTCCATAAAAAGTTTACTGTTGAGCATATAAGAAAACTTAGAGAACAGTATCCAGATATACAAATTATTGTCCATCCTGAATGCAATGAAGAAGTAGTTTTGCAAAGCGATTTTGTGGGTTCAACACAAATGATTCTAAATACAATTAAAGATGCTCCTGCGGGCAGCATTTGGGGAGTAGGCACAGAGTATCATTTTGTTGAAAGAATGGCTCAAAACTTTTCAAACAAAACAATCCTACCTTTAAAAACTTCTTGTTGTGAAGATATGGGAAGAATCACATTTCAGAATGTTTATGAATCATTACAATCTATAGTGCAATATCCAGAAAAAAATAGACTGCTGTATGAAGTAACTGTTCCTGTTGAATATTACACTAATGCGAAAAAAGCAATGCACAATATGCTCTCAATTGTTGAGGATAATAAATGAGAAAAAAATTTGATGTTATAGTAATTGGGACTGGAATTGCTGGTCTTTCTGCTGCAATTTTCTTAAAAGAAGCTGGCTTTGATGTTATCGCTCTAACCAAAGCAGAAGATATCCATGAAACGAATACAAATCGTGCACAGGGTGGTATCATTGGATGGAAAAAAGATGATAGTTCGGACACTTTGATGAAAGATATTCTATCTGCCGGGAGTAATTACAATAATATCAAAGCAGTAAAGGTTTTTGTTGAACAGGGTCCACAGTTTGTAAATGACTTTTTTATTAATAAACTAAATGTTGATTTCAGCAAAACATCACAAGGGGAATTAGATTATACTGAAGAAGCTGCTCATTCTACAAATCGTATTCTTCATTGCTCGGATTA
The DNA here is from genome assembly GCA_023129415.1 of Candidatus Cloacimonadota bacterium. Lineage (GTDB taxonomy): Bacteria > Cloacimonadota > Cloacimonadia > JGIOTU-2 > JGIOTU-2 > JAGMCF01. The sequence continues at coordinate 5,456 of JAGMCF010000095.1, read as the reverse complement.
TACAGGTGAAAAACTCGAAAACTCTCTTGCTCAATATGCAAAAAGTATTGGAGTGCAAATACTCAATTCCCATACTTCAATTGACCTTATAACCAATAATCATCACTCGCGAGATTACCAGGAATTGTATAAACCTCGAGAAGTTATGGGTGTTTATGTGCTGGATAATCAAAAAAGGACAGTAAGAACCTTTCTTGCACATAAAGTAATAGTAGCTACAGGAGGGATTGGGAACCTGTATCAGCATACTACAAATCCTGTTTCTGCAACTGGTGATGGGATGAGCATGGCATATAGAAGTGGGGCAGATATTATTAATGCAGAACTAATACAATTCCACCCAACAGCACTTTATCATAAAGATATAAGGAGATTTCTTATTTCAGAATCATTGCGGGGAGAAGGTGCACGACTTATAGATCATCAAAGGAAACAGTTTATGAAAAATTATTCTTCGCAAAAAGACCTTGCTCCACGCGATATTGTTGCTCGAGCTATTTATACTGAGATGAAGAAAGCAGGTGTAGATTATATGCTTTTAGATTTGAAAAACTATTATAATGGTTCTGAAGAAATACCAAAAAGGTTCTCAAAGATATATAATACCTGTTTAAAAGGTGGAATAGATATTACAAAAGAACCAATCCCAATTGTTCCAGCTGCGCATTATTTCTGTGGTGGCATAAAGGTAGATACTTGCGGAAGAACTTCATTGAAAAATTTATATGCAATTGGTGAAATAAGCTGTACTGGGTTACATGGAGCAAACCGATTAGCCTCTTCATCGCTTACAGAAGGATTGCTTTGGGCCAAGAGAGCTTCTGATGACATTATCAGGAGGAGTGAAAAAATTGATGAAGAACGTTTTCAGTCCATTCCAAATTGGTCAACACCTAAAAAACAAATTGAATTCGATCCTCTTTTACTTGAACAGGATTTAAAAGCAATTCAACTGACAATGTGGAATTATGCTGGTATTATGCGAACAAAAAGAGGACTTGAACGTGCTCGCGCTGACCTTAACTATTATGCGCATCGTATCTTCAAATTTTATCAAGATGCAAAGTTAAGTTGTAATATTATTGAATTGCGGAATGTAGTGGTTAATGCTTTGATAATTGTAAATGCTGCAATCCATAATAAAAAATCTATCGGGTGTCATTATATAATAGATGATTATTAAAGATTGATATAATTACTTATTACTACCTAAAATTTTCCTAACCTGATGCGATGAAAATTCATTTGACTATTGATTTTATTATGAATGGGTTTACCTATCTTGAGTGTATATTTTGCCACTCTTACAAATTATTTCAACCTATTGTTTAGATAATTTTAGTAATTTCCTTTGTTATTGGTGGTTATTGAATATTATTTGTTACTATTAATCAAATAAGTGGCACCGATAATTCCTGAATCAATATCACTCTGGCTTACTTCAATCCTTACTTTCTCATATAACTTCTTATAGCAATTCTTTTGAATAAGTTTTTTTAAAGGGATTAGTAGAAATTCTCTCATATTAGAAAGTCCTCCTCCAAAAACAATAATATCAGGATTAAGCAAATCAATTAAACCAGCACAAACAATTCCAAGTTTTTCAAATGCTTCATTGAATATCTCTATTGCTTTTCTATTACCTTTTAGAGCAATTTGGTAAAGTGAACTAACTGCGATTTTTTCACCAAAGATTTCTTTACTCTTTTTTTCAATTGCAAAACCTGAAGAATAGGCTTCCAGACAGCCGTTTTGACCACAATTGCATTTTCTTCCATCAGGCTCAACCTTTATGTGACCGATCTCACCAGCAAAACCATTACTACCACGATAGATTTTCCCATCCAAAATCAAGCTCCCTCCTATTCCGGTACCAAGGGTGATTCCAATTAAGTTTTTGATTTTCTTATCTTTTCGTAATAAATATTCTCCCAGAGCAAAGCAATTAGCATCATTATCAATTGATATAGGCAGATTTACTATTTTTAGTTCATTCTTTAAATTTACACCTTCCCACTCAGGAAGATTGGGTGATTCAAAAACAAAACCTCTTTGATAATCTACCAATCCAGCTATTCCGATGCCAATTGACTTAATATTATAATTCTTCTTACAATTTTCAATTATAGAAACAATTTTTCCAATTAGAAATTGTTTTCCTTTTGCAACTTCTGATTTGGTTAAAATATTATAAATTATTATATTATTTTCAACAACTCCATATTTGATATTAGTTCCACCAATATCTATTCCTAAAGTTTTCATTTTTCTATATGTCACAAGGGATATCTACAAATTCCACTTTTATATTAAATTTATTAGAAATTAAATTTCCCAAATTTTTAATACCTAATTTCTCAGTATTATAATGCCAGGCATTAATAAAATTGATACCTACTTCCTCCACCTGTCTTACAATTGATTCTCGCACATCACCACAAATATAAGTATCTGCACCTAACTCGGCAGCTAAAGCAAATTCAGGTGATGCACCACCTGAAATAATGCCAATTTTTTTAACCTTTTCAGACCCAGCTGCAATTACATAAGATTTTGTATTCAATTTTTTATTTACCATTTCAACAAAACTTTTGAATTCAATAGGCATATCAAATTCTCCTAAAAAGCCAATATCTCCATAATCCGGTGTATTAATAATCCCAACTTTTTTTAATCCAAATAATCTTAATAAACTTATGTTATTTCCAATTTCAGGATGAGCATCTAATGGTAGATGGAAACCACATAGATTAATATCATTTTCTAAAAGTAATCTCAATCTCTTCTTAATTGCACCTTTTATTTGAGGAGGACTTCCAATTTGATTAGAAAATATTCCATGATGAGCAATTATCATTTCTGCTTGTTTCTTAATTGCTGATTCAATTAATTTCTTTGAAAAACTAACACCTGTAATAATTTTTTCAATTTCTGGTGTACCTTCAACTTGTAAGCCATTAAAACAGTAATCTTTGAAATCTTTAGTTTTAAGGTATTCTTCACAAAACTGAACAATTTTATTTCTTTCAATTTTCATCTGAAAATCCTTTCACCACAAAGATTCATCCTTCGTCCCGATTATATCGGGACTACGGAGAATGGACACGAAGACGCAAAGAAAAAGAAATATAAAAATGATAATTTCTAAATCAGATGCGATTTTAATAATCTTTTTTCCTCCATCTGGTTGATGTATGTTTCACCTGAAAATAGCACCCAGATTACACAGATAATACTGATTAACACAGAGAATTATCCATTTTTTCTCTCTCAACTCTTTTACTAAAATTATTTTAATCATTCTTTGTGCCTTTGGGTCTTTGTGGTTAATTTCTTTCCTTCTACCATCGCATACGCATTATGATTATGAATAGATTCAATGCTTTCTGCTTCAATTTTATATGAAGTGATTCTAGGGTCACTTTTTAGTCTTTCTGCAACTTCTCGAACGAGGTCTTCAACAAATTTTGGGTTATTATATGATTTTTCGGTAACATATTTTTCATCGCTTCTTTTTAATAACGAGTATAGTTCGCTACTTCCAGATTTTTCAATTATTTTAATTAGTTCTTCTAACCATACGAAATCCTTATAAGAAATTCTTGCTGTAACATAAGTTCTTTGATTGTGGGCACCAAATTCACTTATCTCTTTTGAACATGGGCAAAGTGTTATCACAGGAACAGTAACAGACATCTCAAAGATATATTCATTTCCAAAATGTGCATCAAATTTACACTTATATGACATCAGTGATTCTTCTTTAGAGACAGGAGCTTTTTTCTTAATAAAATATAGAAATTCCAATTCAATGTAAGCAACATTTGCATTTAGTTTTTTCTTCATTTCAAAAAGTAAGCTTTCAAGATTTTCTACGATTGTCTCTTTATGATAATGATTAAGTATTTCAACAAACCTGCTCATATGTGTACCACGATATTGATGTGGTAGTTCAACATACATATTTACTTTTGCAATAGAATTTTGCTTTCCATTTTCTCGATCTTCCAGAATAATGGGATATTTTAATCCTTTAACCCCAACTTTATTGATTCTTATCTCCCGTTTATCGGTTTGATTTTGAATGTCTTTTATTTTAGTCATTGGGTCATTTGCTCACTTTGTTCGCTGTCAAAAGTTCGCTTCGCTCATGTCATTGGGTCATTGAGTCATTAGGCCTGCGCCGTGTCCCGATTCACCCTTCGCAGTGCTACGGAGAACGGGTATATCGGGATTACTTCACAGGGTCATTTATTATTCTAAATCTTTATATGGAACCGTCGACTCTGTCGGCGAGAGATCCATTCTCCGTCTCGATTATATCGGGACTACGAAGGATGAACTCACCGACCCCAAATTCCTTATTATTCATTACGGTGAAATTGATGTTTTTCAAACCCATCTGATAATTTATAATGCAACTCTCCATTCTTTTCATAAATTATTAAGGCGTCCACATTATCCATGCTATTGATGAGAGAAATTCCAGTTTGGGGTCCCATTACAAAAATTGCTGTACAAAGAGCATCTGCAGTTGTTGCATCAGGACAAATTACTGTTGCACTTATTGATTTATCAGCAGGAAGTCCGGTTTTAGGGTTAAGAATGTGATGAATTCTTTTTCCATTTATAAAGAAAAATTGTTCATAATCACCAGATGTAACAACTGCATTTTTCTTAATAGATATTTCACCAAAAATCTCTCCTTCCTCGCGAGGATGCTGGATTCCAATTTTCCAACTATCATTTTTCTTATTATCCATTACATAAAGATCTCCACCAGCATTAACAGCAGCATGTTTAATGTCTTGTTTTCTTAAGTATTCAACTACTTTATCAATGATAAATCCTTTAGCGATTCCACCTAAATCGATATGAATATTTTTATCCTTTTTAACTAATTTATTATCAACGAGTGTTAGATTTTTATAATTTACATATTTGATTTTGGTTTTAATATCTTCTTCAGTTGGTAATATATGATTTATAAAATCATAATCTTCTAAAATTATTCCGATAGTTACATCGAATGCACCATCAGAAAGTTCACTTATTTGTTTAGATCTTTTTAACAACTCAAAAACTATCTCTGAAACTTTGATTTCATTTTGGACAGATTTATTGATCTTGGTTATCTCACTATTGGGGATCAAAATAGACAACTTCTTTTCATATTTATCAATTAAAGCAAAAGCTGAATCAACAATTGTTTTATTTTTTATAATTCTATCCTGGATATCAATTGTTACAAAAGTTCCTAATGCTAATCTTGTTTCTTTTATAGGTTTACTTTTATCATACGAAATTCTTATATATATAATCGCAAACAGAAGTATGATAAAAACTATTTGATAAATCTTTCTGCTTTTCATATGAAAATCCCTTCGCCACAAAGGCACAAAGACACAAAGAAAGAAATTATAAACATGACAAATTCAACAACTCTAATGTAATTT
>JAGMCF010000094.1 GCA_023129415.1 Candidatus Cloacimonadota bacterium | reverse complement strand
AGCAACAGAATCAAGAGGGTTTCCGACTCCATTAGTTATAATGCCCGCTAATGTCCCATATTCTGGCATAGGACCGATACCCGAAATAACATCATCAATATACCAGCCAGGATAAGCATGAACATAGCTATCAGAGCCGAAGTGCCATCTTACGCGGACGTTTTCTCCTACATAATCAGTTAGGTCAAATACAGCCATAACCCAACCGCCTGAATTGGCAGTATAACCTGGCTCATCATTAAGTCCAACAATTGAGTCATCAGGATAGCCACCTTCTGGAATGATCACTGTCCATCTTGCACCACCATCAGTGGAAATCTTTACATTTCCTCCATCATAGCTGTTCTCTATATTATACCAATGATAGAATATTACCTCTGGGCAACTGCTCGGAATTAATATTTCTGGGGAATCCAATGTCCAATTAGCGTTATTAATATAATTGCCATTTAGAACAGTTCCCCAAACATTTACGCCTGAATGAGCGTTAGGCGGTCCAGAAGTAGCATGACCCCATTGCCAGCCAGATGAATCATTACTTGTGTAACCACCATCATCCGCTTCAAAGTCTTCTATATTTTGAAGATATGGTATTGCTGAAGCTATTGCAGGCTCCGATGCCCCTTCTTCATATACTGCTCTTAGAAAATAAGTATAAGCTATTCCTGGTAAAACCAGATAGTCTATAATCTCTCTAATATCTGTCTCAAGGTAATACATAAATCCAATATCGTCCCTATAGAGAGTGTATCCAAAGAGATTATATCCGCTGGGGTCTGGTGGGTTCCAACTAAGATAAATATATACACAACCTCCCACAGCAACAAAATTATTAGGTGGAGGGAAAATGGTATCTTTAACAGCAATATTTATCTTAGCAAAAGAGAATTTTGAACATATTAATATAATTATAATAAAGAGGAATAATATTTTCTTTTTCATTATAAGCCTCCCTTTTTTATTTTAATTATTTCTTAAAATTTTTAATTTTATAGTCAAGAAATATTATTTTTGATTTTATGTGATATATTTATTGTGGTTAAACTCCTATTACTCAAATAATTATTTTAATAACAAACATTTCTTGGTATCAATTATTTCATCTTCAATTTTAAGTTGATAAAAGTATAAACCTGAACTTACTTGGTTGCCATTTTCATCTTTTCCATCCCATATAATATTATTTTTGCCTTTTGCCTTTTGCAGTTTGAGTTGTTTCACGAGTTGCCCTTTGATATTATAAATTCTTATCTCTGCGTCCTCTGTGCCTCTGTGGCAAAGATAAAAAGAAACTGTGGTGGAACTGCTGAATGGGTTGGGATAGTTCTGGTTTAATTTGGTAGATAGTATTTGAATTTCATCAACTCCTACACCCAATTCAAGATGAACAGGGATAACAGTTTGTCCTATATCAGGATTATCCGTATTTACAATAACATCAGCATAATAGTCACCCAAATCTAATCCATCAGTATCTACAGTTAATATTATTTCAGTAGTTGTTGATGGAGCAATGGTTCCACTCATTATATCAATTGCTACCCAATACCATATCTCAATAGTCAAATAGTTAATAACATCAGTTATCAAATTTTTTTGAACTACAGGCTCTGTAATTGCTGCAAAGGAAGCTGTAGTAAATACTGTTTTGAATATAACTGAATCATACTGATTAGCACAGATACCCTCAGGAGTTGGACTTATAACATTGAACAAATCTAATCCAACATGATCAGTAAACTGGTCTATATATAAGATGTCTTGTACAAAGAAAATATATCCCTCTGCAAGAGAACCATCTACACCTTCTACTGTACCTATAGAAGGTAGGGAAATCAACCAATTATCTTGAACAACACTTCTCATGCCAAGATAATCGTATGGGAATTGCCCTTCAGAGAAATCTCCTGCTGATGGATAGGAAGCCCGTAGATAGTCATGAGCAGAAAGGAATAATGTGCCACCACCTTCAAGATAGATACCAAGATTTATCTCATCATTATCTGTCATACAGTCATGACCATAGTAACCCCATGCTTCACCGCTGAACCAAATAATTACTTCATAAGCCTGCATTGTAGATAAGTCTGGCCCATCTTGACTAATATCAACTACTTCATAGTATGTATAATTAGTATATCCTGCTGCAATAAGAGCTGCCTCGAAGTAGGGCCAATCATCTGTATAACCAGATGCTGATGAACTTCCATCTCTATCTACACATAAGATGCTGTCTTGACGATTATTAGTAATGTAATGTATATCTATTGAGAAATCAACAGGGCCCGTACCAATATTGGCAATATTTAATGTGTCTATTGCTATATCTCCAATATTGTAAAGCTGGAATTCGAAGCTGGTCGGAGTAAATATAAGTTCTGGTGCAGTCATTATCATATTCAATATAGTTGTTTGATTAGAATCGATCTCAACCTCTTCTTCAACCATAACATTATAGTGTTCTAATTCAAAAGAAATATCATATGTTCCTGTCATTATAGAATCAATTGAATATTCACCATCTATGTTTGTATATACAAGATAATTTGCGAAAATTGATTCAGTACTTACAGCAACAGAATCAAGAGAGTTTCCGGCTCCATTAGTTACAATGCCCGCTAATGTCCCATATTCTGGCATGGGACCGATACCAGAAATAACATCATCAATATACCAGCCAGGATAACCATGAACAGAGCTATCAGAGCCAAAGTGCCATCTTAGGCGCACTGTTTCACCTATGTAATCATTAAGGTCAAATATTGCTACAACCCAACCGCCTGAATTGGCAGTATAACCTGGCTCACCACCAAGTGCAAAAATAGAGTCATCAGGATAGCCACCTTCTGGAATGATAACAGTCCATGTTGCTCCACCATCAGTGGAGATCTTTACATTTCCTCCATCCCAGCTGTTCTCTGTATTATACCAATGAAAGAATATTACCTTTGGGTAACTGCTTGGAATTAATATTTCTGGGGAATCCAATGTCCAATTAGCGTTATCAATATAATTGCCACTTAGAACAGTTCCCCACAATTTTTCACCTGAATTTGCATTAGGAAGTCCAGAAGTAGCATGACCCCATTGCCAGCCATTTGGATCATTGCTTGTGTATCCTCCATCATCAAGTTCAAAGTCTTCAATATAAGTAATAAGTAGTGCTGCTGAAGCTGTTACGGGATCTGACTCACCTTCTTCATATAATGCAGTCAGCATATAAGTATATTCTACACTTATTATAACTAACTCATCTATAAATACTCTTGGCCCTATAGGAATAAAACCTATATACCCAATATCATCTCTATAGAGATTATATCCCATAAGAGTATATACACTTGGATCAGGTGCATTCCAACTCAGGAAGATACATGATGCTCCTCCTTGAGCAACAAAATTATTAGGTGGAGGAAAAATTGTATCTTTAATAGTAATATTTGTCTCAGCAAAAGAGAATTTTGAACCTATTAATATAATTACAATAAATAGGAATAATATTTTCTTTTTCATCATAAGCCCCTTTTTTCTTTTAATTATTTCTTAAAAATTTAAATTTTATAGTCAAGAAATATTATTTTTGATTTTATGTGATATATTTATTATTGTTAAACTCCTATTACTCAAATAATTATTTTAATAACAAACATTTCTTTGTATCAATTATTTCATCTTCAATTTTAAGTTGATAAAAGTATAAACCTGAACTTACAGGATCGTCCTTTTCATCTTTCCCATCCCAATATATGGAGTAAATCCCGATACATCGGGTTCTTGTGTCTGCCCAGTTGGCGGATCCACATTCCAAAATTCTTACCAATTGACCTTTGATATTATAGATTTTTATCTCTGTGTCCTCTGGGTCTCTGTGGCAAAGAGAAAAAGAAATTATGGTTGAGGTGCTAAAGGGATTTGGATAATTCTGAAAAAGTTCTGGTTTGTAATTTACATCTGATTCAATTACATTTAAAGTGACAGGTATATCAACTATCTGGCCTATATGTGTAGTAATCTTAATAAAAGCTTCATAAGTTCCGATTTGTAAACCTTCACTTGAAAAGGTCACAGTTATCTCCTGGGTTTGCTCTCCAGTAATTGAACCTGTAGTTGTATTTGGAATTATCCAATATATCGGTGAATCAACAATACTAAACAAACCAGAAGAGATATTAAAAATCTGGTCATCTAAACTGCTTATTTTTATTTTGCATTCCTCAGATGGTGGACCAGTAACAGAAAATTCATATAAACCAGTATTATCAACTTCAGTGGCAAGCATTTCCCAGGTGAAACCATTATCTCTTGATAATTCAATATTCACTTTGTCAATACTTCCACAATCTATCCATTTGATAGTATCTTGGGTGTTATAGGCCATTATTACACCATTATTTGGATATTCAATATTTAAAGCAGTAATTTGGAATACATCATTAGAAATGTCATAAGAATCGTGATCAAGAGCACTTATCTTAATTTTGCAATAGTCAGATAAAGGACCGGGCACAATAAACTCATAAACTCCTGTGTTGTCAACTTCTTGTGCCACCATTTCCCAGTTCTCACCATCATCGTGTGATAATTCTATATTGACTTTCTCAACATTTCCATAATGTAGCCATTTTACACTATCCAGCAAACCATAGACCATTTTTTCTCCGCCATTAGGATATGTTATCCAGAGATAAGAATCACTTGTCGGGTCAATAGTAATTGTCCCATTTTGTGTATGAGGTTCTGCCCCAGTGCCATCACCCTGTATGAACCAATCCAACTCAATAGGTTCTGTATGACTTTCATCAATTGTAACATTTACAATGAATCCTTGTGTCCCTGTCTCAGATAAGACCACACCATTATCAAAGCCCCAACTAATTTCAACACCATCGCCTGTTTCATTGTTATAACTTAGTGAACCAATATCGTGTGCACTATTTACAAATAATCCAGGAGGAAAATCTATCTTAACTCCGTAAACTGGCTCATTGTCAGGACTATTATGATAAAGATAAAAGAGAAAATCCATAGGCATAATAGGGATATATACATTTGTGACACAATGGATAAAATCGTTTTCAATACTTTTTCCTAAATTTTGATAGTATATTGAATTCTTATCAGGAATATTTCGACCTCTTGAAAAATGAGAAAGTGTAATGCTATAATTTAATATACTGCCAATTTCTCCATTATTTAATAGAATAATACTTTCAGTTATTGATGTTTCTAAAGGAAGTGTGATAATGATAGATGCTGGTTCAACAGTTAAATAAGGAATAGAAGGATTTTCTCTGGTTGTGAATAGTATTGCTGTTTCATTTTGTAAAGGATGTACTGTTGGCGAATAAATATTGGCATAACTCAACAATAACCCTTGGGTCTGAGATTCGTTTTCTATGCCTACAGTTGCATAATTTTCAGCTTGATCTATATTATGAATTTCCTTATATTGGAATAGTATTTCTCCATCTCTCGATGGCGTGGGATAATATTCAGGATTATATAAGATCATTTCAAATGTCTCAAGAGAATCTGGATTATATACATTCCTCCATTCTGACCATTCGATTACAAAGTAGTGCTTATACTCATCATAGTAGGCATACATATTACCATCTATTAAATCATCCCAGAAAGGAGCAATCATTGCTTTTGGTCCAACCCCAGAAGGAATAGTTCTATTTCTATGAAATACTAAATCTGTTTCACCCATTGCTAACCACCCATTAGAACACACAGAAACTTTGTGATAATAACTACCAAAATATTGAAATTGGAAAGGTAAATTAATTATTTTTGTGTAGCCATCAGAGGTAGTATGTCCACCTGTAATTAAATTTCCATCACCACCATATTGAGGGTCAATCTCAATCCAATTATAGATTGGTGGAGTAAAAGTTCCGACATCATTGCTTTCAAATGCATAATAACTGTATTCACAAAAAGTTGGGCTGTAATCATCTATTAATCCAATCGGAATTGTAAAAGTAAAATTTTGTAGTAAAGTATCATCGTCTAGAATTTCTAATTTATACTGGGCAAGTTCTCCTGAGATAACATCTGCAACCGCTATTTGAAATGGAATTTCATTTATTCCAGTTCCATCAATAATAATATTTGAATATGGACTATTTGAACTCAAAATTTCAGTCTTATCATTTAGACTGAATAAACTCACACTGAAATTACCGGAATCAACATTTCCACAATTCATAAGTTCAATACAAACATCTGAAATTTCATTCTGGATGAGACAGCTATCTGAATTATCAATAATGAATTCAGACAAGACAAGTTCTGGAGAACCAATCTCAATAGGAATTAAGAAATCCTCCTCACCAAAGTTTGAGTTAACATTCAATAAAAGTTCTGTTTCATAACCATATCTCCATTCCTCGCCTATCTGAAATTGAAATTCACAAGAGTGTGTATCATCAGCAGAAATGGAATCCACAGAGGCACTATCTGCGATAACCTGAATATAATTATCATCAGGTAGTAATTCTATTTGAACATTTGTGGCAGTACTGTTTCCTAGATTTTTTAGTATTACTTCTAATTTTACTAACTCTCCTGATGTTATATCTTCTAAAAATGAGTAATCAAATACACTGATAATATTGCCATCTATAACAGTTAAAGTATCGGTTTTCGGAATAAATCCATATTTAGAAGCAGTAACCGAATAATTGCCAATTGGTAGATTTATAGGAATATTTGCTTTACCACTTTCATCAGTCACTCCAGTTGTGATTAAACTATCTTCATCTGTAATAGCAATAGTAAAGTCTGATTTGTCAGGTTCATCAGTGATAACCTCAACCACCAGATAGTTCATTCCTTGAAGGATTTCATTATTAAAAGATAACTCAATCTCTTTGGGTATATCAGTCCAGATTGCAAGTCCAGGGTCACCCAACAAATTATACACATAAAAATAAAACTGGTCAGAGTCTTCTGGACCTCCCCAACTATGACAATGTGGATAGTTATTATACAGTTCCATTTTACCACGCAAAAGCATTTCTCCACAGCGAAAGAGATTTTCTTGAGTTATTCCCTGATAAATGCCCATATCATAACAGTTATTCCACGCAGTTTTAGTATCAAGTTCACTTGGTCCTATGAAGCCAATTGCTCCTTTTGGCAAAGATGATGAGCCTGCAACTAACCAAGTTTCCCCAAAACATAATGTGTATGCTTCAGAAGCAAAATTACCTCCACCACAGGTTATACTCGTAATCAATGGTAACATAAACCCATTGTTTAAATTTTTAACATCATTTATGGTAAAAATATTATCACCAGATTGTGATGACCATAAATTATAATTACCGCAACCTCTATAATTTATTAAAGAATAACCTTGATTAATCATATTCGCCAATTGAGTTTGGCTTGCCTGGTAAGGATGAATAAAAGTATCAACTTCTGTATAATCATAATCCAGCAACTTTTCTCTTATTGCCATTTTTGTTTCTCTTGGAGAACAAAAATCATAATCATAAACACCTATCATTAATGCTTTTTTAAACCATTCTCCAGGATAAGGGTCACTTTCATAATTTATGATTTTGTTAATAACTGTCATCAGGTTCATCTGGCTTTGCACAGAGATTCTTCCAATCATAATATCTGGAAAGTAGTCATTACCATCTAGCAATGTATAAGGATGGTCAGTTACATCCCATAATGAATATAGTCCCAGAACAAAGAAAGCAGGAACAATAATATCACCTGTAACATCACCAACAAGAACAACATATTCTGGAGGAAAATTCCAATTATCATAAGCATTTTGTAGATAATTTCTAATTGAGTCATTAGTAGAACCAGTTTCTGAAATAGTAGCAAGCTTTGTTTTATATCCTAATTTTTCTTTCCATCTTAGAAGAGGTTGTAAAGTATTAACACAATTATCAGGTGCAATGAATAAATAACTTCCTTCTTCATTACTTTTAATTTGTTCTATTCCATAAATATTTTTTTTGGCAATTTTAAAAAAAGAATGGGAAGGTATTTTTCTTCTGTTTTTTAACGGATTTTCACTTTTAGAATAATCAATTTCAAATTCTACATCAATATCTTTGAGTATTCTTAGTTTATTCAAAGCAGGATTATATTGAACAGCAGCAAGTGAAATTTGTGTGAATCTATAACCCCGCATTATACAAGGTTTTTCAATGGTTACTATCTTTTTAGGAAACCACTCATTTTTATTGTAATAGTTATTCTTTGGTAACTTATTATCTTCCCATCCTACAGGAACTATTTTATTATTAAGTGTGATTTCATCAACATCGTATTTCAAGCTTTTGAGAACATAATTTCCAGTTTCTGGCAAGGTTACTAATTTACTATAAATTGGTAATTCTGGTTCACCAATTTCCCCGCATACTCCACCATTTGAAATTATTAATTTTACATATTCCTCATTTAAAAATCTTATGAATTTTAAATTCTCTATTTCAAAACTTCCTTTTATTTTGAGTATTTCATTGTTACTTGATAATTCTAATTCATTTGCCATGAGTGTAGTATACAAAAAAAGGAAAATATATAAAATTAGTTTTCTTTTCATATTAATCAACGATTAAAAATTTTATTATTATATTTGAATTAAAATAATAAATTGAAGTTTATTTTGTCAAATCTATTTGTAAAAAACTTTTTGTTCTCATAAAAAGGGATTATAGAAGTCTTCATTAATTTTACTACACTACCTCCATTTTTGAATATCACATTTCTTGACACTAATTTATATTTAAATGATATATGTTTTATAAATTATGAGTTCTGCGAAATAGATAATTTTCAATTTTTTTATGAGATATTATAAAGAAAATTTTAATTTACCTCATCCTCTA
>JAGMCF010000093.1 GCA_023129415.1 Candidatus Cloacimonadota bacterium | reverse complement strand
AGTGAAGAATGGGAAAAAGGTGAAATCAGGAAATACCTTTCGTTTTTAAACAAATGAAACAATTATCTGATTGGGAAAATAATAAAGGAATTAACTTCCTGAAGAAAGCTGGAATTAAAGAAGACTATAAAGTTCTTGATTTTGGATGTAATAATGGGAATTATTCAATTCCAGCTTCTAAAATTATCGGAGAAAATGGTCGTGTCTATGCGATTGATAACAATAGTTATGCTTTAGAAATTTTAAAAGAAAAAGCAAAATTACTTCCATACAAAAATATCAAAACAGTAAATAATAACGGTAATTTGAACATTAATCTGAAAAGTAATTATATCGATTTTGTGTTATTATATGATATTCTTCATTATCTTAAATTGGAAAACAGAAAAACTTTATATCAAGAAATTTACAGAGTTCTAAAACCCAATTCGATCCTTTCTGTTTATCCGAAACACATAATCGGAAATATGCCGCTGATGGAATTCACTGATATTTCTTTAAGAGAACTCATAAATGAAATCGAAAATAATGGATTTGAGTTTATTATAAAAATATGTTCGGTTTTAAGTCATGATGAACATCTTGAAGAAGGATGTATAATAAATTTAAGGAAAAGGGAATAGCAATGAACAAAACGGAATATTATAACAGAATTTTATTTGACAGGAAAAACAAAGATAAATTTTTTAAAAACCATCCACAATCTCCAATACCAATAAAAGATAAAAATCAGTTTGAAGGTTTGGATTATTACGAACCTAATATGAACTATAGATTTATATTGGAATTAAAGGAATTGGAAGAAAAGAAATCCATTAAGGTTAACGATACCGGTGGAAATGTGAGAGATATGCTGATTTGGGGAGAATTCCATTTTAAAATCGGGAATACAGAATGCTCTCTTCAGGCTTACAAAAGCGTAGAAGGTGAAGAAAGATTATTTGTTCCATTCAAAGATAAAACCAATGGAAAAGAAACTTATGGAGCAGGAAAATATCTGGATCTGATTTATGGAGAAGACCAAACTAAAGATGGTAAATGGATATTAGATTTCAATAAAGCTACAAATCCCTGGTGTGCTTACAGTGAAAATTATGCCTGTCCTTTTGTGCCACCTGCAAATTGGCTTGATGTGGAGATAAAAGCTGGAGAGAAAAAATATCCACTCGGGCATTAATTCTATATGCCCATAATAGAACCTTTCGAAAAACATTTTAGAGAATATGAAAAATGGTTTGATAAATACCTGCAGGTATATCAATCAGAACTTCTGGCAATAAAATCAATTGCCAATGTGGCTGAAAATGCTATTGAGATAGGTATCGGAAATGGGCTTTTTGCAAAACCTCTAGAAATTAATAAAGGAATTGATCCTTCTGCAGCTATGAGAAAAAAAGCAGAAGAAAGAGGATTGACAGTTCTTGAGGGAGTTGCTGAAAATTTACCCTTGGCTGATAATTCCATTGATTATGCTTTAATGATAACTACTATTTGTTTTGTGGATAATCCCCAAAAAGCTTTATATGAAGTTCACAGGATATTAAAACCTGGAGGAGTTTTTGTTATTGGATTCGTGGATGAGGAAAGCCCTTTGGGTAATTTCTATCAGAAACATAAAAATAATAGTCTTTTTTACAAAGATGCAATTTTCTTTAGCACAAAAAATATTCTTCAATTATTCAAACAAACTGGTTTTTTAAAGAAAAAGATTTTACAAACTGTTTTTGGACAACTGGATGAAATACAAAATACACAAAAGCCCGAAGAAGGATATGGAAAAAGGAGTTTTGTTGTAATAAAGGGTGTTAAAGATAAATCATAAAGATATCTGGATTTTTAATAAGTTTAAAGGCTAAGTAAGCTTTGAAATTGTTAAATTCTCAGAAAAACAGGATAGAAAATATAGATGGTATTAACCAGAGAGATCTCAAAGAATAATTATTACTCGTTTTTACATTTATAAATGAAACTGTCAAAAATGAAGATTATATGAATAAATTATATCCAGATTCAAAAGTAGAAGTTCAAGGATTAATGGCAAAATATTATGATACGCTATTAAACATTGCCACGTTCGGTATGTACAAAAGTTTTATTGAAAAAGCTATTAAAAAAATGGATATTTCCCCGGATGATCGTATCCTTGATTTCGGAGCAGGCACCGGTAGGAATGCACTTTTGATGAATAAATACCTTTCTGATAAAGGTGAAATTCTCGGTTTGGAAATCTCCGAGAAAATGATACAGCAATTTAAAATAAAGACTAGCAATATTCCTAATATAAGAGTAATAAATCAGAGTATCGATAAACCGTTAAACTTAGAAGAAAAATTTGATAAAGTGTTTATCTCTTTTGTTCTTCACGGTTTTCCGCATTCTGTTAGAAAAGATATTATTAGAAGTGCTTTTAATGCACTCAAAAATGACGGAGAATTCATCGTTCTTGATTTCAATAAATTTATTTTAAAGAATACTCCTTTCTATTTTCGTATTCCTTTTAAGACAATTGAATGTAAATATGCATTTGATTTTGTGGAAAAAGATTGGAAAAATATATTGCACACTTATGGATTTAATAGGTTTGAAGAGAGCTATTTTTTCCAGAAGTATGTTAGACTCCTTAAAGCAAAAAAATAATAAAATGAATTCGAACAATAAAAAAGAAATTAAAATTGCTATCCCAACAAATGATGGAGAAAATATCTTTACCAAAATGTTAGGTAGAGCAAAAGAATTTCATATTTATGAAGTTAATGAGAAAAAATTTAGATTTATTGAAAAAAGAAATAATCCTTATGAAAATACAATGCAACATTTAAAAACCTTAGATTTATACGAATTGATTAGCGATTGTGATATTATTATTTCTGGAAGAATTGGTAAAAAAGGAATAAAAAGATTAGAGGAAAGAAATATGAAGCTTTTTTTTAGAAATGGGGGTATAAAGGAAGCATTAATTAATTTAGTCAGAAAAGAAAAATTTTATCAGATATAAATTATGAAAAGGAGTCAAAATGATCAAAGTAAAAAAAATCAATGAGCAAGAATATATGATAACAATAAAGGAAGAAAACAGCAGTTCCAACCATTTAGTTACTTTAGACGATGAATATTATAGAGAACTTACTGATGAAAAAATTTCAAAAGATGCTCTCATTAAAAGGTCTTTTGAATTTTTACTTAAAAGAGAACCTAAAGAATATATTTTATCTAAATTTAATTTGAGAATTATAAACAATTATTTTCCGGAATATGAAAGTGAAATTAAAGTAACTTAAGCTGATAAAAACTAATTGGAGAAAAAATGTTAGAATTAAAAAATCAATTTATCTTTGCACCTATCAAGCTTGGATATAGCGAAAACGGAAAAATAAATGACCGGCATCTTGCATTTTACAAAGAAAGAAGCAAATATTTAGGAGCAGTTACTCCAGAACCTTTTTATATGGACAAAGGTTTGAGAGAAATTCCTACTCAAATGGGTATTGATAGTGATGATAAAATAGAAGGCTTGCAAAAGTTAACTGATGCAATACACAAATCAGGAACTAAAGCAATTGCTCATCTAAATCATCCGGGTAGAATGGCAAATCCAAAAATCCCGGGAAATTACTTTGTTTCTTCTACTGATAAACCCTGTAAAAGTGGTGGTGCTACTCCTAAAAAATTAGAAAAAGAAGAAATGAAAGAAATCACAAAATTGTTCGCTGATTCGGCAATTAGAGCAAAAAAATCAAATTTTGATATTATAGAATTGCAATTTGGACATGGATACTTGTTAGCACAATTTATATCTCCTGCTGTTAATGACAGAACTGATGAATATAGTGAAAATTTTGACAACAGAATCAAATTTCCTCTGGAAGTATTGGAATCAGTAAAACAAGCTGTTGATATCCCTGTAATTGCTCGCATAAGTGGAGATGAGATGACTCCAAATGGAATAAAACTTCCTGAGATGATTGAATTTTCCAAAATAATTGAACTGAATGGTGTTGATGCTATTCACGTCTCTGCAGGAACAGTATGTTCTACACCTCCATGGTATTTTCAACATATGTTTGTGCCCAAAGGAAAAACCTGGGATATGGCGAAAAAAATCAAAGAAAACGTCAACATTCCTGTAATTGCTGTTGGCCAAATCAATGAAATTGAAGATATTGAGAAAATTAAAGATAATGAAATAGCTGATTTAATAGCATTAGGAAGACCATTAGTTGCTGACCCTGATTTTATAGGGAAATATCTTGGTAAAGTAAAAGGTAATATTGCTCCTTGTTTAGCCTGTGCCGAAGGTTGTCTGGGAGGAGTGAAATCAGGACAAGGTTTGCAATGCCTGGTGAATTCTGAAGTTGGAAAGGAAAGAGAACTCATTAAAAAAGCAAAACAACCTAAAAAATATGCTGTTATCGGAGGTGGACTTGCTGGTATGGAAGCAGCAATTATTCTTAAAAAACGAGGACACGAAGTTGACCTTTATGAAAAAGATGAATTGGGCGGACAATTTGTTTTTGCACCGCTTACTCCTCACACAAAATCTATGGGAAAATTAGTTCCATATTTTGAAAGTGAACTAAAATCTACAGGTGTAAATATTATATTCAAAGAAATTACTAAACCAGAAGATGTTGATAAATATGATGGAGTGATTTTGGCAACAGGTTCTAAACCAGCAGTTCCGCAGATTGAAGGATTGGATAAATATTACTGGGCAGAAATCATGTTGAAGAAAAATTTACCTGAGAATAAGAATGTTCTGATTATCGGAGGTGGTTTGATCGGAGTCGATATTGCAACCGCTTTGATACCAAAAGGTAATAAAGTAACTATTGTAAAACGGACAACTGGCTTTGGTGAAGATATGGAAATGATAGCAAAAAAACTTTCTCTCAATATGATGGAAAAAAGTGGCACTGTTTTTAGGGATCATACTTATATTAAAAAAGTGGATGGAATAACTGTTTATGCTGAAAGGAATGGAGAATCTATTCAATTTGAAGATATAGATATAATAGTAGTTTCTACTGGAATGAGAAGCTATAACCCTCTTGAAGAAAAGTTAAAAGGTAAATTACCTGTTTATGTGATCGGTGATGCCAAAGAA
>JAGMCF010000092.1 GCA_023129415.1 Candidatus Cloacimonadota bacterium | reverse complement strand
GTCCAAATGTCAAATCATGCCAAAACAAAATCTTCGAAGACTAATCCTTTTATATTTGTTATTTGATATTTGAAATTTTATTAGAAATTAGAAATTTGTAATTAGTCATTTAAATAGGCTTTATAAAAGCGTTTTTAGGCATAGTAAAAATTTTTTGCCAAAAATTACACGAATATTATTGATAAGATACTAAAATGTAGCCATTGCAATCCTTGATATAAAATTCCTGCATTCCATACCAAACTGTTTCCAGTTCTTTTACCACTTCGGCTTTTGATTTCATTTCCTGGTATAGCGCGTTTATATCCTCTACTTCGATGTAAAAGGATACGGAAGCGCCTATTGGTACACCTTTAAGCGGCGGCACATCCTCTCCAATACTATCCGTTCTCTGGAACATTACCTGTACACTATTACGACTCATCATGGCATAGATATACTTCTTTTTCTCTGTTAGTTCCTGCTCAACGCCACTTTTATCTTCCGGTACTGCCATTTCCAGCTTAAAACCAAGCACATCGCGATAAAACGCAACTGTTTTTTCAATGTCCTGAACAGCGAAATTTGGTGCAAGTTTTTTTAGTTCCATAATTTATACCTCCTTTCTTTTTTTATTTTAATAAGATCTGCAAAATGAGTAATTTCACCTCATTTCTGGCTACGGCTTGCTTCGCCAAGACAAGTGTCATTCCCGTCGGTCTCGGCGCCCAGACGGGTGAAAACGGGAATCCATTCCTTACAACCTGTCTTTTACTGCGTCTTCCCTCTATATGGATTCCCGATTCCCGATATATCGGGAGGAATGACATCTGTGAGTGTTTGGAATGACATGAGAATGCAATTTTGCAGATCTCATTTTTTATGAGATATTATATAATAAGTTTTGACTTACCTCATCCTCTAACTCCTTCTCCTATAAGGAGAAGGAGAATTTTGTCTTCCTCTCCTTTTAGGAGAGGATTGACCTGCCTGCGCGTAGCCGCTTCGGCGAAGGCAGGGGTGAGGTCAAAAAACCTTATTTTGCAGACCTCATTTTATAATTTAAAAGATTGTTTAATTTTGCCAAGAAGAAAATTCATTTTTAAATCTCTTATTTCATTTCCTTTTCAACAATATTCAAAAATCTTCTTTCGGAAATATAATGATCCGCCAAAAGTTTTCCATTATATACCAAATTGAATACAGCGTATATTGACGGCGCGTTTTGGGCTTGCTTGGCGGTTTTTAATTCAGTTATTTTTAATTTCAACTTTTTCTTCTTTGCGATTTTATCTATCTCATTAATAAATCTGGAAACCCACGGACATTGGTTTGAATAAATGATATCCCATCCCTTATATTTTTTCAGCTGTTTTTCTGTGTCTTTAAATTTCGGTATATGCCCATTTTTAAAAGCTTTAACCATCAAATCAAAAGGTTTATTATTATCCACGGACTTGAATTTATTTTTCAAAAAAAGATCTTTGCCTGCCATAAATGCGTCTTCGCTTGTAACTGCGGCAATACCATATTTATTTTCTTTTTTTGCGTCTTTCAGGCATTCCTTAATTAAAAGAGAGCCATACCCTTTATTTTTATTTTTGTTGGGAGTAATCCAGATACAATGTATAAACATAAATCCTTTTGCCTCAACCGCTCTCCACGCAAATTCGCCCGGCGTATATTCAATAAATCCAATCGTTTTTTTCTCTCCCTCTAAATATAATTGCTTGATTTTCATCCCTTCAGAAAAGCGTTTTTTCAGCCATTTGAGTTTTATTTGATACCCCTCATTCTTCGGATTTAAAAAACAAGTCGGCGGATATTCGGAAATATTTTCTCCATCTATATTAATTATTTTGATATTTTCCATAATTTATTTTCCTCTTTCTTTTTATAATTTAAAAGATGAGTCCACTCTAAAAAGGTATCTCCCGCGAAATACGCGAAAAATACATGCCTTGCTTCGCCGTAGCTACGCGAAGGCAAGCGGGTATTACTGAATTTACACGAACCATTTTCGAGTATTTCGTGTGTTTCGCGGGTTTTTATAGCGAACTCAAAGATTGTTTAATATAATACTCAACCTTTTTATTTTTTATATCTTCTTGTTGAAAGATTTTTAAGTGCCGTCTATTTTTTCCGCCACCTTCAAGAAAATTATTTGGGTCTTGCATCTGTGCACCTCTATCAAACTCAACGGATATATGATTTTTTCGGATAAAGATTCCGCAAAACAGCCTCTTATCGCTTACAAAGACCAAACCGCCGTATTTTATTTCTTCTTTTGCGCTTGGGGTCATCTCCAGAACTAATTTTCTTAAAGAAATTGCAATTTTTCCTTTATATTCATCAACAAATAGAAGGTCTTGTATAAAGTTATTGATTTTAGGATTTGCTTTCATATTCATAATAATTCTCCTCGTCTTTTTAAATATTCCTTTTTAGGTGAGGGTCAGAATTTCATATAATGTTCCCGCGTGCTGCGGGAATCAGCATGATTCCGGTTAAAAGCGAACGACCAAAGGTTTGAATCGTAAGATTCAAGCCGAAACGGACAACCGGACGACAAACCGCAGAGGCAGATGTTATACCCAGTTTCATTGATCTAACACATCGAATTTAAAAATACTATCAGTAATTCTCATTGATATTTCATTTTCATATTTATATTGAATAGAAGATTTCATTTCCCAATTTCCTTTAAATTTAATTCCATAATATTCAAATGGTTTAACATTTCCCCATTTTTTTTGAAAATGATCTTTAGGTTTGATACTTTCTCCGAAAATATGCCAATTAAAAGTAACTAAAATCTTTTTATTATACAAGAATTCAAATTTATAGGCATATATTTCAATTGAAGTATTTCTTTTATTCTCAATTTCAAAAATGATTCTATTTTCATCGTTTATATTAAATTCAGCTTTTTCGAAATAAGAATTAAAAACTATAATCTTATCATTTTCTATCTTTGATAATTTTGCTTGTAATGAAGATTTAATTCTCAATAGAATTTCCAAAAAATGGTTTAAAAAGATTCGCCAAAATTCTTCTAATGAAGAATCTTGTAATGGATAAGAAAACCCAAGTTTTTTAAAAATGATTTCGATTTGCTTAGGGGACTTATCATGAGCGAATTCTGATATATTCCTAAATGATCTTAAAATTCTCAAATTTTCAATTATTTTTTTATCGAAATCATTGATTTCAATATGTAATAATAGCTCTAATGAGTCAATTGTTGAAGTATTTCTTTTCTCTATTAAATAAATTTCTTTATCCATTATACCATACAATTCTCTAAATAATTTAACTTCAGAAGATTTTGTAATTCTTCGCGAGCTTATTTTCAAATATTCACTTCTTAACTCTTGTGGTTTTTTTATCGTAGACTTTAAATATTTATCAATTTCTTGTTTTTGTATACTGTCAATTAGTAAACCAAATTGTAATAACTTTATATTTAAATCATACATTGATGTTATTGGTTTTGATAGTTCATATAATAAACTTGGTTTTGGTTGAAATATTGGAAAGTTAAAGCAAATTACTGATAGAGTATTAAGACCTTCTATGCTTTTTACAATTAAATCATAACAATTATTGATTGAACTATTATTGTTAATATTCATATTTCGATTTATCCTTCAATACATTTTGAAACTGGGTATAATGTTTGGCGTGCGCTGCGGAATCGGCAGATTCCGCCCAGACAGACCAACCAAAGTTTGAATCGGAACGATTCAGACGAAACAAACCACGAGACTGAACCGCAGGCACTTTTGTTAAGCGAATTTAGACTTATAACATTATCCATATTTTTTTTCAATATCTAATAAATAAACCAAACCACGATTTTTGCTTTGGTTTCTGATTTCGAATATTTCAGAACGATATTTATGGATATCAAGCAATATCTTTCCTGCAAAAGATGCAGAAGCTGCAATTTGAGCAGGTAAAGGAAGAATTATTAGGCTCGACATTAAAGATGTAGCTCCACTACCAATAAAGAAGACACTCGCTATTTTGCGAAAAAGTTCACCTTTTAAAGACTTGATTTTTAGTTTAAGATCATCAAGAATTGGTTGAATTCTGCTAATAACAATATAGTCAATATCAGAATATGATTCTTCGTTGATATCTTTTGAAACTTTAAGCATTTCATTCCTAAAAAGTTGTAATTCATCAGCAAGTTTTTCTCTTGCCTCTAAAATTTCTTCTGACTTAAGATCTGGCAAATTAGGAATTAACAAAGACATTGATTTAAATGCAATATTGCTTGCTATTTCATTAGGGGTTGGTAGATGCTTTAATTTAGAAAATCTACTAACTGTATCACACGCAAGACCACTCAGAACAGAATTGTCACTAATTGGGATTTGTTCAGTTTGAATTGCGAAATGAAGTCCACCTGCAATACTTTGCCAGCGGTATAATGAGAACCAAGGTGCATCAATATAGATTTTTTTGTCAGGGACTATTTCAACTGATTGACCCCAAAGTCCAAAAGATAAACCAGCTCCATTTTTCATTAATTTCTTTTCATTGGCTTCAAAACTTTCCCAATCTGGGGGTGCCTGATTGATAGTAATTGGTTGCAAAACATTAGAATTTATTAGTTCATCATTTTCATCAATAAAATTCTTATATGATTCAGAATAAATTTTCGATAAAAGTTCTTTTTCGCAAGGCGATTTACGAAAAAAAGGTAAATCTTTTTCATATAACCACCTTTCTTCAAGTGGTTTTAAATAATATGAAGGTGACAAATAGAACGTTTTTACAGTATCAAATAAAAGGCAAAGTCTTGTTAGTGTTTTTCTATTAGATATTATACCATCTGAATAATAGAGACATTCCATTTCATTACCTCTCTATAAATAATTTCGCTTAATGTTTCGAGCACGCTGCGGAATCGGAAGATTCCGCCCGGACAGACCAACCTGAGTTTGAATCGGAACGATTCAGACGAAAGCGAACCAACCAGCCCTACCGCAGGTGCTTTTGTTATGCCTATTCCTTCGAAAATCAATATCATTTTGAAAACTATATCTCAGTTATACAAATTACTTATTCAACGGTTTGACTATGCCCAGTAAGGGATTTCGAAGCACTTCCGTTTCAATTTGTTACAAATTTTCATTACTTGCATTTACATTCAATTTACCACTAAATCCCTTATTGTGTATAGCCTTTGTTGTATGCCGTTAATTATATTTCATTTATTCGTTTTAAGAGTTTATAAATATTTAAATAATGTGGACTAAAAATCTCTCTATCGGTCTGTACTATCATTAAAAGACTGAATAGTTTAATAGAGTTACTCATTTGAAAAGATAAACTACTTATTCTATTGTATTCTTCGGTACGCACTTTTTCTGTATTCGTAGCGGTCATCTCTTGGTACGATTTCATTCCTCCGTGTACATATGATGAAAGATTTGAATATTCAATAATATTTTTCCCAAGAAATTCAGTTATTTCATTTTCTCCTTTCTTAAATTCATTGTTTAAGAATCTGATTATGTTCTTAAATGAATATTTCGCAGTTTCTTTATCTACTTCTTTTCGAGTTTTATTTGAAAATTTTGGATGCTTTTGTAAAAAGGTATCCCAATCTCTTATTTTAAAATTTGAGTCATATAGTTGTTGTTCTGAAACTACTGCCTTAATCGCATCTAAAACCTCTCTTGCATCATTATATTCAAGATATTCAGTTGCGAATTCATCTGATTTCGTTATTCCCCAATTGATAAATAAATATTTAAATCTCAGATAGTGTTCGATTTGACTTCGATACAATATTTTAATTCCGTAATAATTATCCGTTTCGCATCCATCAAAAATTGCATTTTTAATAAATGTATTACTGGTATCAAAAAGATTAATCAATAGGTTTGTTTTTGGATATTCTTTTACAAAATCAGAAGATATTATTTTCGGGAAGTATTTTTTAAATTCCTCAAACACTTCATCGTCTAAATCTCTTATTTTTTCAATTTCGTTCATTTTATAAATTAAGGATTCTTTTCAAATGGCATACAGCTTGTATATATTTTTCTCTTATCATTTTACGTATACCTCCAATCATACTTCTCAAAAATACTTCTTAATTTTTTGGTCAAGAGCTTACCTCTTTACTACTACAAATAGGCATAATGTTTTGCGTGTGCGGCGGGATCGGTACGATCACGCCCAAAACACACAACCCAAACCCTGAATCGGTACGATTCAGGCAAAGACCACCGACCAGCCTACCCGCTGACACGCTTGTTATACGCATTTTACTTATCTTAACACCATGTTTCAAATTTTAAATTCCAAGTCTTCTTCATTAATTAAATAATCACCAGGTCTAATTCCTAATTCTATTAATTTTTGATCACGCCAAACCTTACTAAATGACAATACATTTCTAAGGATTGAATCAACATTACTTGAGCTATAAACATTTGTATCAATATCTGTTTGAAAAAATAAGCTGTAATGCCTGTGTAATATCTTATGAATTGTATCTATTAACGATAAAATATCTTCAGTAGAAATTGGGAAATCTTCGATTAATTTTTCAGGATTAGTAAAATATTTTTTATCAGAATGTGCTAAAAATTTATCTCGTCTTGCTTGAAGCTTAATAATTGTATCTTCAATTTCTTTTAGTTTTGATAAATGTTCTGAAACTAGTTTTTCATATTCGGAAGTTTTTATTACATTGCATTTATTAAAAATTAGGGCTTTTCGATTTTCTTTTGCTTTATTTAGCCAATCAAAAATACTTGTACTTTCTTTTGGTGAGGTTAACTTATATAACTCTAATAAAATTGTGTTATTAAAACTATTTACGACTAATAGAAAAAAGAATGCGCCCTTTTTAATAGCTGGATAACCTTTTGAATTTTTCCATTTGATTATAATACTTAGTTGGTTTTGATAAGCTTTAATAAAACTAAGTTTTCTTGTCAGAATTTTTAAATAACCTTCCAATTCTTTTTGAGGATTTGTCATTTACACCCCATTCTTATAAAAATACTCATTTATAATATATTTACTTATGCGTATAACATCTGTATGCCACGCCAATTATTTTATGGCGTCTAACCAACCTTAGTTACAACATTTTATGGCATGATAACTCCAAAATTGTAGTTATCAAGCCATTAATTGTCTTCCTCGAAATTAATATCATCTAAAGGACTTTTAATCTTGTTCATTCCAACAGAAGTAACATGCGTATAAATCTCCGTTGTTTGTGAACTCTTATGACCGAGAATCTTCTGTATGTATCTCACATCTTCACCTCCTTCAAGCAAATGCGTTGCCAAAAATTCCTATATCAAAGCGCCTCATATACCATTTCTAAAGTCTGTGTCTCTTTGAATCCGTATTGTTGCATTGCACCGGAAGGGCACACACAGGCACAACTTCCACATCCCTTGCAAAGTGCGGTATTAATCTGGCATATTCTTCTACCATTCTTGAAAATAAGTTCAGAAGCATTGTAAGGGCAAACAGAAACACATATTCCACATCCAGCACATACTTCCTCATCTACTGTGGCAATGTTAGCTTCGGCAGTATATTTATCCGAAGATATTATTGTACAGGCTCTTTCTGCAGCAGCCTTTGCCTGAGAGATTGTCTCATCCATTCCTTTTGGTGAATGCGCTAATCCAGCAAGGAAAATACCCTCTACAGCAAAATCCACAGGTCGTAATTTCACATGAGCTTCCATAAAGAAATTGTCCTCATTAAGTGGAATCTTCAACATTTGCGATAAGTCATAAGCATCTTTTTGTGGGATCATTGCCGGGGCAAGCACGATCTGGTCCGGTTCAATTACTAATTTATAACCGGTAATCTGGTCTTTTATCTCTACAATCAAATTTTTCTTTTTCTCCACTTGACTGACGACAGGTTTCTCATCTTCTTCATATCTGATAAAAATTACGCCCTTATCCCGTGCCTGCTGGTAATACATCTCCAAGAATCCATAAGTCCTTATATCTCTATATAAAATGAAGATATTCATCTTGGGATTTAATTCCTTTAATCTAATAGCATTTTTTATTGCTTGGGTACAACATACTCTTGAACAATATGGATGTTCATCATCTCTTGACCCAACACATTGAATCATTACAATGTTCTTAAGTTTTTTATATTTTTCTTTTTGTGTTACAAGATATTTCTCTAATTCTAATTGAGTGATCACATTTTCGTTCTCTTCATATAGATATTCATCAGGTTTGGATTCATTAGCACCTGTTGCTATAACTATTATGCCATGCTCATATTCCTCTTCTTCTTTAGATGACGGATCAGAATCATTTGGTTGGATAATGGTATTATAATTTCCGATATAACCCTGTATTTCTTTTATGTTTGAGTTCTTATAAACTTTTATATGTGGATTACTTTCTATTTGTTTGATAAGATTTTTAAGGTATTCTTGAATATCATTG
The DNA here is from genome assembly GCA_023129415.1 of Candidatus Cloacimonadota bacterium. Taxonomy (GTDB): domain Bacteria; phylum Cloacimonadota; class Cloacimonadia; order JGIOTU-2; family JGIOTU-2; genus JAGMCF01. The sequence continues at coordinate 17,115 of JAGMCF010000092.1, read as the reverse complement.
CCTTCCGGTGTATAATAAAGTTTTCTAAGATTTCCACCAAGATTTTTTTCACGCTCGATAAGCGCAACTTCAAATCCTTGTTCTGCAATTGAAAGAGCAGAAATCATACCGGCAAATCCACCACCGATAACCAATCCCTTTTGAGTAACATCGAGTGTAACTGTTTGCAAAGGTTCTAAGAGTCTTGCTTTTCCAACAGCAATCTTTACCAATATTTTTGCCTTTTCAGTTGCTTTAACTGGTTCATCTTTATGCACCCAACTGCATTGATTTCTGATATTTGCCATTTCAAAAAGATATGGATTTAGTCCTGCTTCTCTTAAGGTCTCCTGAAAGAGAGGCTCATGAGTTGTTGGCGAGCAGGAAGCAACTACAACTCTGTTAAGATTGTGTTCCTCAATCTTTTCTTTTATGGTTTGTTGAGTGTCCTGCGAGCAGGTGAAGAGGTTTGACTCTGTGTATATAACATTAGGTAATGTTTTTGCATATTCTACAACAGCAGGAACATCTACAACACTACCGATATTTATACCACAATAACAAACAAAAACTCCAATTCTTGGCTTCTGACCAATCACATCTCTTTCTGGTGGATATATCTTCTCAATGATTTCTGTACCACGAACATCTGCAAGTAGTTCTGCAGCTTCAGCAACTGCACCAGATGATTGCATTACTGTTTCTGGAATATCTTTGGGTGAAACTGCAGGACCTGAAATAAAGATACCGGCACGAGTTGTTTCTATCGGGGAAAACCCTCTACTCTCAATAAAATTATTTTGATTCAATCTAACATCGAGTTTATCAGAAAGACCTACAATATCTTCCGGTGGTTGAAATCCTACAGAAAGCACAACAAGTTCAAATTCCTCTACAATAATTTTACCATTCTGCTGAACATAATGAACGAGCAAATTGCCGGATTCCTTTATTTCCTCAACTTTACCTACTCTTGCCCGAATAAACCTAACACCGGTTTCTTTGGCTCTTTCATAATATTTATCAAAATCCTTACCATAAGCACGGATGTCCATAAAAAATATAGTCGGTTCAATCTGTTTTACATGCTCCTTTGCAATTACTGCTTCTTTTATCGAATACATGCAGCAAACTGAAGAACAATATTTTTTGTTTTCATGTTCGTCCCTGCTACCCACACATTGTATCCATGCAATGCGTCGGGGAAGCTTACCATCAGCCGGACGTTGAATATGTCCTGCAAAAGGTCCTGATGCGGATAGTATCCGTTCAAACTGGATGCTGGTTAGAACATTTTTATATTTTTTATACCCATATTCATGTTTGGATGAGGGATCAAATTTCTTTGCTCCTGTCGCGACAATGACGGCTCCGACATTTAGATCTATTTTCTCTTCCTGCTGGTCAAAATTAATAGCATCTGCTTTACAAAATTCCTTGCATACCTCACACTCCCCTGTTTGGATATGCACGCAATGGTCTTTATCTATATTGGCATAATTTGGTATTGCTTGAGCATAAGGTATGTAAATTGCTGACCTTTCAACCAATCCTTCATCAAATTCTGATAGAATAGGAATTGGTTTATTATCTGTAATCTCTTCAAATGAAATACCTGTTTTTGTCGGGCATACACTATAGCAGGCACCACAAGTCTGACAGACATCCGATTGAACATCGAAAGCTGGTTGAACTACTCGTTTATTTCCTCTATGTGCAAAACTTATAGCTCCCTTTCCCATCCGGGTCGTGCACATACGAACACAGAGTCCACAGAGTAAACAATCCTCATTTTTTGGTTCAATCCTTGGTTTACCAACTCCCATCTCTTTTGCAAGATTCTTGACTACCTCAGAATCCGGACATCGGGCTAACAACAATTCAACCATGATCTTGCGAGTTTTTATCACTTGCTCCGTATCAGTTTTGACAATAAGTCCTTCTTGAACAGGATAAGTACATGATGCTTGAATAGATGGTGTACCACCATTTTGACTTATTTCTACAAGACAAAGACGACATGCTCCATACGCCGGCAATGCCTTGTGATAACATAAGGTTGGAATCTTTATCCCGAGTTCTTCTGCTGCTTGAAGAATAGTGGTTCCCTCTTCAATTTCTACTTTTTTATCATTAATTGTAATATTAACCATATTTTTTTACCTTCTAATTCTAAAATTATTAATACAAATCATAAATAATAAATAACAAATTACAAATTCCAAATAACAAATAAATCACAAAAAACAAATCCTAAATAACAATTCCCAAAAAAACAAACAAATTCCAAATCACAAACGAACTTATAATAATTTTTGTTTTGAATTTGTAATTTTGTTCATTGTTTTTTACCTGCCCTGTTAAACAAATCATAGATTTAATGCGAAGCATTATTTAACAGGGTGAATGATTTGTCATTTGTAATTTGAGATTTACTTCCATTGTTATTTATTTGAAATTTGTGTTTTGTAATTTGGGATTTCATCTCAGTATTTCCTTTGAATCCAGAACATAACTTCCTTCTTCATTTTGATATTCATATATAAAATTTATTTCCGGATGAGCAATCATTAAAGTCGTGAGTGTACTATTTATATCTCCGAGTGGTTTACGGTCTATATGGCTATATTGAAAAGTAGCCTTTATTTCCGTTCCCTTGTTGGTTTTCGATTTTATCTCAAAATTACCATTGCTTTCCTTAGTTGCTTGAACCAGGAGAGAAAGACCCAAACCCACCCTTCTGGTAGTCCTTGTGGTATGAAAAGGATCTGTCACCGTTTTTAGAGTCTCTTCATCCATACCTTTGCCATTATCTTTTATCTCAATAATTAGTAAATCCTTCTTTATATCCTCATTTATTTTTATTCTTATTTTTGAAGCATTTGCTTCAATTGAATTTTCAACTATATCCAAAATATGCAATGAAAGATCTTTCAATTTAAAATTATCAATTTAAAATTCTCAATTATCAATTTAAAATTCTCAATTATCAATTTAAAATTCTCAATTAGCATGTTAAAACTATTTTTTTGATTTTGCTGTTACAATACTTTTTGCAATAATAGCTATTAATTCTTCGCACTCATCAATCATAGGTTCAACCCGTTGAGGGTTTAAAATTTCTGTACGGTGAACAAGCCTTAGCCAAAAACGGGATTCCTTAAGTTCCTTAAGAACAATACCTAACTTATGAATAAAGTCAGCTCTGGATTCAGCTCCACGCGCTTCCTCATAATTGGCACCTGGTGATGTTCCTGAACTTAAAAGTTGTGCTCCAACATGTTTCCCTACGGCTGTCTTAGGAAGAGCATTTACAAGTTTGATAACGCGTACTGCAAACTCAAGCAAACGATCAGCTATATTACCCCCACTTTTCTCTTTATTTTTCTTCATTTTAAATTGATAATTCTGCATTATTAATTTTGCATTTCTAATTTTCTTCCATCTTCACCAGAAAGTGCTTTTTTTATCTCGCTAATTTTAACATCATTAATAAAGAAAGTAGTTGAAGTTTTACCAATATCATCAATATAATGAGCATCAGAAAAAGTAACTAAAGGAAAGCCGGATGCCATCGGAAAATCAAGGTTTTTCTTTCCGAATACATACCTTGCTGACAATTCAAGACCATCCAGGTCTAATCCTTCCGGGATAAAGCCCAGTTGTCCAATTATGCTGAATCTTTCACGGTCAACATGGGATGCAATCACAAGCCCATTCAATGAACGAGCTTTCTCAACGATTTCTTCTACCGATAGCTCAGTCGCTCCAATTAACAGCCTATTATTAGTATCCAATATTTCATCATTTTCATCAACAACTAATTGATACCCAAAGAGTTCATCATTATTGACTCCATGTAAATTCTCATATATTATTTTTTGGAATCCAATTAAATCCTCATCTTCATCAAATAGGGTTAATATATGCACCTCTTCCTTTGATGTGACTTCCATTCCACCTAAAACCTTTACATTTTCCAGCTCTCCAGCTTTTTTAACCGCTTTTACATTCTCAGATGCATTATGGTCACAGATTCCAATCACATCCAAACCTTTTAATTTTGCTCTCTTTATTATCTTTGTAGGGACCATTTCTAAATCACCACATGGAGATAGGCAAGTATGAATATGTAAGTCAAACTTAAACCTATTTATCATTTTTCATCTTCGACAGCTCTTCCAATACCAAGTTCATATAATTTTCCTGCTATCTCAAAAGCAGGTAATTTGGTCTCAAAGATCGGTATATTTTCTGTTTCTGCTTTATTTATAGTCTCCTCTTCAGCTTTTCTTCCACCAATTATAATAATTCCAACGATGTCCTTCAATGAAGCAACGGCTACTATATTCTGATGGATTTGTAATGTAACCCAGATGTCTCCACTTTTAGAGTTAGCCATAACATCACTCATCAAATCGCTTACATAACCGCCGGTTACTTCCCTATCAAGATTATCAGATGCTGAGACGACTTTTAAATTAAATTCTTTTACTATCTCTTTAAGGTTCATAAACTACCCCTTTGAATTTTGCTGTTTAATATAGATAATTGCCTCAAGATGTGTCCCTTTTCCAATTTCAGAACTTATTTTCATCTTATCAGCACAATGTTTAATATTAATTAATCCCATCCCGGCACCAAACCCTAATTCCTGTACCCATTCAGGAGCAGTGGAGAAACCGGGTTGCATTGCCTTTTCTATATCGGGAATACCGGGACCTGAATCGGATGCCTCAATCATAATTTGATCAGGTCTTACCGAAGCTATCAGCTGACCACCATCAGTGTAAACTACAATGTTTATCTCTGCTTCATAAGAAGCTATTGCAGCTCGACGAACCAGATCGGGATGGATCCCAAGACGACGGAGGGCTTTTTTTAGTTTGCTTGCAGAGTCTCCTGCAATATCAAAGTTCTTACCTGCTACATTATACTGAAAGGTTAAAGTCGTTCTATCAGCTACAATATCTTCAAAAATATGACTTGCTCTGTATCTGTGAATTTCTTCCTCGCGATAATCAATCTCCAACTTCTTAAGTACTCCTTTGATAATATCACCCTTCGTAATAATACCTACTAATTTTCCCCCATTCCGATCGATTACAGGAAAACGACCAAATCCATATCGATCTAATTTGTTTACTGCATGAACGAGTGGCTCATCAGCATATAAAACTTTGACCTTACTGGACATTTTATCCTCTATGAGAGCATTCATCTCCCCTTCTGCTAAACACTTAATAAAGTCTTCAATGCTTATAATGCCGACTAATTTTCCATTATTCACAACCGGAGTTCCGGAGATACGATGATTACGCAATATATCTCTTAATTCATAAATTGTTTTCTCTGGACTAATAGTAACAATTTTATTAGTCATAACATCCCTAACCTTTAATTCGTAGGTTAGAGCTTGAATCTTTGAAATTTTTTTATCTTTAACCATCTCTCCTGGTAATATCCAAATATCCTAAACCCGGCAATCCTTGCGAATACAATCTTCCGGAACTTTCAAACATTGGAAGATTTGTCATCAGCATAACTATATCAAGCATTTTAGCCATAGAAATCATCTTTTCTCCAGGTTTTTTACCACGCACAAAACAGACCACCTTAATATCTGCCATATCAAGAGTATGGACAACTTGTGGATTTGCAAGACCTGTCAAAAGAATTGAATTAGGTTTTGCAAACGCCAACACATCGCTCATCAAATCAGAAGCACATCCTATTTTTACTTCCATATCGAGATATTCAGAACCTGTAATAATCTCTGCTTCAAGAATTTCTAATACTTCTTTAATTGTCACTATAATTCTCCCGTCTTAATGACTATTGCATCAAATCTACACACCTCAAAACATACACCGCATTTTATACATTTGTCACTATCTATTGTATGCGGTTTCTTCTTTTCCCCGGTGATTGCTCCGGAAGGACAATTCTTAGTACACAGCATACAACCCGTGCATTTCTCCTTATCCACTTCATATCGGATCAAAGCTTTACAACTCTTTGCAGGGCATTTTTTCTCTTTTATATGAGCAATATATTCATCCTTAAAATGGTGTAATGAAGTGAGTACAGGATTCGGAGCAGTCTTACCTAATCCACATTGAGAGCCAAGTTTTACAGCCTCAGCCAACTCTTCGAGGAATTCAATATCACTATCTTTCCCATTTCCTTCAGTTATTCTTGTAAGGACCTCAAGCATTGCTGCAATTCCCTCTCTACAGCTTGTGCATTTCCCACAGCTTTCATCAGTTGTAAATTCAAGGAAATATTTTGCAACATCAACCATACAATCATCTTCATCCATTACAATCATTCCACCGGAACCCATAATTGCACCTGCTTCCTGTAAACGTTCATAATCTATTGGTAAATCAAGCATACTTTCCGGTATGACACCGCCTGAAGGTCCACCTGTCTGAACAGCTTTAAACTTCTTTTTATTGGGAATTCCCCCACCAATATTATAGACCATTTCACGGAGAGTTATTCCCATAGGAACCTCAACCAACCCGGCATTATTAATTTTTCCTGCTAAAGAAAAAACTTTTGTTCCTTTGCTTTTCTCTGTTCCAATAGATGCAAACCATTCTGCACCAAAATTTATTATTCTTGGAAGGCATGATAAAGTCTCGACATTATTTATTACAGTAGGTTTTCCAAAAAGTCCTTTCTCAACAGGGAAAGGTGGTCTCTGCCTTGGTTCTGCAGGTTTTCCTTCTATAGAATGAATCAAAGAAGTTTCCTCTCCACAGACAAATGCGCCTGCACCAAGGAATATTTCCATATCAAAAGCAAAGTTAGAACCGAAAATATCTTTCCCAAGTAAACCATATTCTTTTGCCTGAATAATTGCATGTTTCAACCTCTGGATCGCCAAAGGGTACTCAATTCTCGCATAAACATAACCCTTTTTTGCTCCAATTGCATAAGCAGCTATTAACATACCTTCAATGAGAGAATGAGGGTCTGCTTCAATTATTGACCTGTCCATAAAAGCACCCGGGTCACCCTCATCAGCATTGCAAATCAGGTATTTCGTAGAACCGGAATTATTCCGACAAAATTCCCATTTTCTACCTGTTGGAAAACCACCACCACCTCTTCCTCTTAATCCGGAATCTTTTATCTCATTAATTACATCCTCTGGGGACATACCGTTTAATACCTTTGCCAATGCCTTATATCCATCTCGTGCAATATATTCATCAATCTTTTCTGGATCAATTATCCCTCTATTCCAAAGAGCAATGAGCCTTTGGTCATGATAAAAAGGAATATCATGTAATTTCTCAATAGGATATAATGCTTCGGGATGGAGATACATTAACGAATGTACAGGTCTTCCTTTTAAGAGATGTTCTTCAACAAGATGGGGGATATCTTCTTCTTTTAAATATTGATAAACAACATCATCGGGTTGAACAATTAATGTCGGACCTCTTGTACAAAGCCAACTACTTCCAGTAAGAATAATTTGTACTTCGTCTTCCAAATTATATCTTTTGATCTCTTCCTCAAGCTTCTTTTTTATATTTAATGCTCCAACCGAAACACACATTGTGCAGGTGCAGAGCATTAAATTAGCTCTAAATGCCATAATTAAAACTCCTAAATTTCTAAAATACTAAAATACTAAATTTCTAAAAACCTAAAAAACCCTAAAAATTCCTAAATACCTAAAACCTCTAAACATCATACTTTTTTTAGGTATTTAGGTATTTTAGAAATTTAGTCATTTGCTTTTTTTACGGTACTCTCTCACTCCCAAATGCCAGGGCATATTCTTTGACAATCTCTCCGGAAAGAACATGCTTTTCAAAAATTTCTCTCACCTTCTCCGGAGTCAAATCCACATACTTTACTGGAGGTTGATCACGAACTTCTACAGTTATCATAGGTTCACGACTGCATAGACCGGCACAACTTGCAGTGGTAAGGATAACATCTTTTATATCTCTATCCTCAATTTCTTTTATCAAGGCGCTCATTATCTTACGAGCACCGGCAGCTATGCCACAAGTTCCCATATGGACCATAATTTTTGCGCTACCAGTGCCTTCACGAAGAATCATTGTTCTTTTCACTTTTTCTTTTATTTTATCTAAATCTTCAGGTCTCAATTTTGGCATTCTCAACCTCCTTATACCTGTTAATTAACTTGGGAACTTGAATTACACGAAAATGACCATATATGTCCTCATTTACTGTTACAACAGGAGCCTGTCCACAACATCCAAAACAAGATATTGTATCAAGTCCGAACATTAAATCCTCTGTTGTATTTCCTGGTCTAATCCTAAGTTCCCTTTCAAAGGCTTCGAGAATTCTATTCCCACCTTTTATATAACAAGCTGTCCCGAAACAGACATTAACCGTATATTTTCCTTTTGGTTTCAAACTAAAAGCATTATAGAAAGTGGCTATTTGATAGATTAAACTTAATGGTATATCAAGCTCCTCGGAAATGTATCTCAAAATATTTTCCGGTAAATATGAATAGCTGATATTAATATCATGTAATACAGGAACTAATGCACCCTCTTTACCTTTATATTCTTGAATAATTTTTTTCATTCGTTCCATATCTTCAGGGTCAAGTTGAATCTCAACTTCTTCTGGCTCAAGATAAACAGCTTTTGTCACAGGACAATTTTGTGTACAGTCACCACATCCGGTACATTTCTCTTCATCAATATACCGTGGAATTTTGTTTACGGTAACAGTAAATTTCCCTGCTTTTCCGGATATCTTCTCAAGATCAGCATTAGTAATAATTTCTATATTAGGATGTCTTCCGCAATCCACCAACTTGGGTGATAGGATGCACATAGCGCAATCGTTTGTAGGAAATGTCTTATCAAGTTGTGCCATGATGCCACCAATAGCTGGTGTCTCTTCAAAAAGATAAACCTTATATCCTGAATTTGCAAGCTCTAACGAAGATTGAATTCCTGCAATACCTGCACCAATTACCAATACTGACCCGGATTTTTGTGTATTGTCTACATTTCCCATATCATTTATTTCCTATTTTGTTTTTTTTAGTTCACAGAATAACAATGAATTACTCTTCTTTTAAAAGTTTCCTAATGTGATCTACTAGTTCCATAGCTTCGACAGGTTTATCCAGGAAGTCATCAACAGGCAGCCAGTCAGAATCCCCAGCAGAATGCCCAAACTCAAATGGATATTTTTTATCAACTGCTGTAAGCATCAAGATTGGTATTTCCTTAGTTTTATCATCTACTTTCAATTTTCTACATATATCAAACCCGGAATCTATCCTTGCCATCATTACATCAAGGATAATAATATCCGGTAATTCTTTTTCTAATGCACTAAAACATTCTTTGGTGTTTAATGCTTTTATTACTCTATAACCAAAACCTTCAAGAACATTTGTCGTTGCTTCTATGAAGCTGGGGTCATCATCCACAAACAGAATAGACTTCTGGTTAGTCATTTTCATTTCCTCCTTTTTTGGTCTTCACTCTTCGTCTCTATGCCACTATCTTCCGGCTTACAACCCGGAATGCAAAGAATGAAGGTAGCAAATTTTCTTAGCTTTTTATCTTCTATATCTATATTATAAAGTTCAGGATTTTTTCTTATCAGTTCGTATGTTATAAGTTTTTTATTTATTATGTATCCTGATTCGACTCTAATATTTCCTTTATGCAAAGACACTATCCTTTTGACCAGATAAAGACCAAGACCTGTACCTTCAATACCATTTTTTTCAAATCGAGCAAATTCATCAAAAACTGAATCAAGTTTATTTTCCGGAATTCCTATACCCTCATTAGTTATCCTGAATTCAAAACCGTCCTTTGCTTTTATAAGTGACCCATGAATTGTTGTTTTTGGGGTGCCATACTTTATTGCATTATTAATCAGATTGTTTATAGCAATGCGTATAAGAGATTTATCGCAAGTCACCTCCATCGTATCACATCTATCACAAACAAAAGACATACTCTTCGTTATTAACAAAGATTCAAGACGCTTGATAATTTGACTGGTAATTTCTTTCCCAAGATTTACCCTTGTTGGTGTAAAACTAAGGTGACCTGTCTTTATCTTCGATGATGCCAGGTAATTCTGAATCATGTCCTTCATTAGTTTCAAACTATTTAATGCTCTTATCAACATACTATTTTTTTTGTTTTCCTCAAGCCTACATGCTACTTCCTGGTCAGCAAGAGCACTAATGTTCATAATAATAGTTCCTAACATACTGCTAAGCTCATGACTTACAAAATTGACTATCCAGTTCAGGTTGTTATTTAATCTCTCGCATTCGGCACATAAATTAATCTTATCCCCCTCCCCAACATCTATTGCATGGTATATATCAGAGAATCCAAGTATTTCAGTCCATGTTTTTGACCTTTTTTTCTTCTTTTCGACAAAATTTTCAACAAGTGATAATATACTTCTTTTATTCTCTTCGGAAATATCTGCGGGTTTGATATAGTTATGATTTACAGCATTAGCAAACATCCTTTTGCCAAGAGTTGTTCTTATTATAGAAGTAGTGTATCCGTCTGCGGACCCTAAACCACCCACTGAAATGTCTGCGAAGTCATTTGCGAAATCTTGACAGGCAAGACATGGTGGTCTTGCAATATCCTGTATTTCATCAAAAGGGATATGGATGGTCAAACCTGACTTCAATTCAATTCTGAAATCTTCTTTAACATTTATCTTCAGGATATCCTCAGGCTTAATGTGATATCTCTTAATAAATGTCTTTCCCATTAGATTATCAAATGTAAAACATTGCATACAAAAAAGTCCGATAGTAAAAAATATAACATCTGATGGTAATATATTTAAGACCTGCATTTTACGAACTGCTGTAATCTGGCATGGTGTTCCAACAACAGCCAATTTTAAGGATGGTTTCATCCCGAACATTCTTACTGTTGGGAGAATGGGAACATAAGTTGAATATTCTTTGCCTACCTCTCCAAGTTGTGAAGATTCTGAGAATTGTGAACCTGCTGCTTGTATTAACATCTCACGAGTGGTAGCAATATCCGGCTGACGGTCAAATAAACCGGTTCTTTTAGCTACAATAGCACCATCAATAATCTTATTTTCAAGCATATAAGAAAGAAGAGCGGTAACCACACCACCATCAGTTGCCACCTCCTTAATTTCTTCATCAGTAGCCTGTGCGGAAATAATCTCCCTAAAAGAGCCTATTGGGGGGGACCATCCAAATTCTTGCTTTATATCCTCATTAAGATCATGAGTTTGTGGGCAAATAAGGTAACATATTCCACATCTGAAACATTTGTCCGGGTCAATATATCTGGGAAGACGCTCAAAGCAATCACACATTTCAATTGCTCCTATTTGGTCAGCAGTACAGAAGGATACACAAGCACCGCATTTATTACATAACCCTTTGTTAATAACATCTCTGAGCAAATCGTCAAAACTTAAATTAGTGCTTTTATTCATTGCTATTGTCTCCATTAGGTTAAACCCATTTATATATTATCAACTTTTTTGACCATATTATCTTCTAACATATATCTTATTTTATTAGCTAACTTATCATCAGGATGAAGTTTATAATTTATGAGATTACATCGTAAATCCTGAATAAACTTATCCAGTTCTTTTATTTCAGAAATTCTATTATCTGGAACATATCCTTCTTTTACTGCCATATCTCGCAAAACTTCCATCACATCAGTAAATTTGACATTTTGTGGGCATAAAGCATAACAAGTATAGCATCTTGAACACATCCATAAAAGGTCTGAAGAAAGCACTTGCTCACGCATTCCTAAAATTGCCATTCGGATTATCTTTCTTGGGTCATATTTTTCATTTACTTCTGCCACAGGGCATGAAGCGGTGCAGGTTCCACAGGTAAAACACTTTTTGAAATTTTCTGCTCCAGGTTGTGAAGCAATTTCATATTTGAAATTTGAATCCATTTCACTTAATTTAATCGTTTCCATCTATTTCTCCTTTGTAATTCATTTAGCCACAAAGTCACAAAGACACCAAAATTATAGAATAATTCTTTTAATACCATTTTTGATGACAGGTACATTAAAATTGATAAGGAACCCAAGACGCTTACCAGTTAATCTTAAGTAACTAAGTATTTGTGCTTCCCATACCGGATTCATTTCCTCAACTGCTTTAAGTTCACAAATGATAAGGTCTTCTACTAAAACATCTAAACGAAGGCCTTCATCAAATATTAATCCATTATATTTAATTGGAATGTCCACCTGTCTTTTATATTTTAATCCTCGCTTTGAGAGTTCGTGACAAAAACAAACTTCATAAATTTTTTCAAGCAAACCCGGTCCTAACTTCTTATGGACAGTATATGCTGCATCTACAATTTTCTTTGCAATGGATTCTTCTCTTTCTGATAAAGGTCTAAAAATCATATCTTTTTTCGTGCCTTTGTGTCTTCGTGGCTAATTAGAATGCTTCTGGCAATTCAAGTAATTCTGCATAAGAGAACACAGGACCATCCAGGCATACATATTTTGAACCAATATTACATCTTCCACATTTGCCAATTCCACATTTCATTCGTCTTTCCAGGGAGGTATAAATTCTTTCCGCTGGAAATCCCAATTTTGAAAGAACAGGTAAAGTAAATTTTATCATAATTGGAGGTCCACAAACCACCACCCAGGTTTTTTCAGGAGATGGAGCAATCTTTTCGGTAACTGTCGGAACAAATCCTACCATCTTATCCCAGCCATCCACAGGTTTATCAATTGTTAGATATAATTTCACATCATCCTGTTTTTCCCATTCAGAGAGTTCATCTTTATAAAGCATCAAATCCGGAGTTCTTGCTCCATAAATAATTGTAATATTCTTATAATCACCTCTATTTTGAGGATGACGAAGATATACAGCCAAAGACCTTAAAGTAGTAAAAGCAAATCCTCCACTAATTATAACTATATTTTCTCCCTTAAATTTTTCAACAGGATAATAATTTCCAAAAGGTCCCCGAAGTCCAATCTCCTCGCCCTCTTGCAAATAATGTATCTCTGTGGTAACAGATCCTGCTCTATTTACTGTAAATTTGAGAAAATCCCTTTCTGTTGGTGAAGAAGCAATACCAAAAGGGGCTTCACCTTTTCCTAAAATGGAAAGTTCACAAAATTGACCAGGCAAATAATTAAAGTTCTCTTCATCCTTTTCATTACAAAAAGCAATATCATATGTTCTTAAGGTCTTATCTTCAGTTTCTGATATTATTTTGCTTACCTTTACTGGTATTGGAATATATGAATTCCGCATTGAAACTCCAATTTTGCTAAAATTTATAATCCATAATCTGTTTAAGCGTTTCTCTAATATCCAGATTTACTGGACAAATCTGAATGCATCTTCCACAACCTACACAAGCCATTTCACTGTAATTATCTACAAAGTAACTGAACTTATGCATTATTCTTTGTCTTAGTCTATCTTTAGAAGTGGGACGGGGATTATGACCGGATGCTTCTTGAGTAAATAAGGGAAACATACACGAATCCCAGATACGAACACGTTTACCAGTATCTTCTCTACCTTCATCTTGAATATCAAAACAATGGCAGGTTGGACAGAAATAAGTGCAAGCGGCACAGTTCAGACATTTATTACTTATCTCCTCCCAGATAGACTCGTTCCATATCTTTTTCAACTTTTCATTCAAAGGACTCAGGTCAACAGGTGGATTTAATAATGCTTCTGCATTAGATTTAAGTACTTCTGTCTGTTTCAAATCTTCATCAGGTGCCTTAATTAACAAGTCTGAATTTTCTAACTTAGATAAAAATTTCACCCCTTTCTTACTGCATCCTTCAATAACGAATGCATTATCAATATCTACAACAAATAAGTCAGAACCTTCTTTATCAAATGGACCACTTCCAAACCAATTACAAAAACAGGTAGATAATGGATTATTACAGGCTAAAGAAAATATTAATTTATCTTTGAATTTCTCTTTCCAATACGGATCTTCATAATCTTCTCTTCCTGGTAGTTGCCCCGGAATTCCAAATACTTTATCCAACATCAAGAAGCTTCTTAAATCACAACTTCTTAATCCCCATATAGCAATTGGTTTTTCCTTTTGCTCCGGGATTTTTATTCCATCTCTATCATAATTGAACATTGTCTGGGTTTGAGGAAAAAATATCTCTTTTGGTGGTTTATCACTATTATGATAAATGGAGATTAACTCTTCAGCAGATTTTACCTTACTAAAAGATGATATGCCTTCCACTTCTACAGGAGCAAAAACAGTATATTCATCAAGTAATGTAGAAAAGAATTGCTTAAATTTATCTTTTTCTATCTTAAACTGGGGCATTGTACCTCATATTATAAAATAAATTCTTGTTTATCATTTTCATCAAAAATTGACATTGCTGGTTTATTCTCAATACTTAATCCTGCTATATCATTAAATCTTTCTCTTACTTCTTTTTCTACTTTTTTATTCAGAATGCGAAGATTTATGCCTAATGGACAGGCGCTGACGCATGCTCCACAATCTACACATCTACCAGCAATATGTAACACACGAATAAGATGAAATATCATAGTATCAGAAAAATCCGGGCTCTTTCCAAACCATTGGGGATTATTCTGGTCAACGAAACATTCGTTACAATAACAAGAAGGGCAAACATTTCTACAAGCATAACATCTGATGCACTTTGAAAATTCATTCTTCATATATTTCCATCTTTCATCAGACAACATTTTTTCAAACTCATCTACTATTTCAAACTCATCTGTCTTGCTTATTTCTTTCGCTGGTTTCCCTATGAAAATATCATAATCAGGTGGATTAGGATATTTACAACAAAGGCAGGAATCTGCAAGAATATCTTGTTTCTGTAAAGTTTGAGTAAAGTCTTTCCCTTGCACAATAACTTCTTCATTATCAACTTTGTATTTTAAAATCTCTTTATCTCCCAACTTGTTTTTTAACTTTCTTTTGTCAATAACTCCCTGGCAGGGAACACCAATTATGAAAACATCTTCTCGTTTAATTTGTTTTTCAGCAATATAGAGGACAATTGAGCGTCCATCGCATCCTTTAGCAATTATTCCCAGTTTTTGATGATTTTTGGGTAACTTTCTCTTATCCTTTGTTAGATATGTTGCCAAATTATTCTGGCAAGTTAAATCAAAAATTAACTCATCAGCGTCTTTTTCATCATTAACAAAAATTGGAGTAGAAGTCAATGGCAGAGTGCCTCTTCCATATCCGATAACAATGTCAACTTTTTTATCTTTCAGCAACTTCTTAATATTCTCTCTTAATTCTTGATTTATATCCATTTTTTAGATTCCCTTTAATGGTTCTGCCACAATCCCCGATTAAATCGGGGACACGAAGGCACAAAGAAATAAACTAAAACTTTTAGTATGAATCATTAGTATTGATTAAAAGACTCAAAAACTTATCTGTCAATTTCAAAAATTTTGCTTGCAACATCTTCTTATTTTTCCGGGGTTTTAGTAAATTTCATAAATTACCTCTTTGTGACTTAGTGTCCATTCTCTTTAGTCCCGATATAATCGGGACTGCGAAGCCCGCCTGCCAAGCCTTGGCGGGCAGGGATGAACCTTAGTGGCTGAACAGTTATCCCTTTACCAGTTTCTTTGCAGGTCCAAGTTTTTTTATATCATCAGTTACTTTTGTCACAACTTCTGCAAATCTTTCACCTTCACCAGCAGAAACCCAGGAGAATTGAACTCGGTTTGGCTCAATACCAATATATTCAAGTAATGTTTTTAATAAAGCAAATTTTCGCCGTGCTACATAGTTACCGGATATATAGTGGCAATCACCCGGATGGCATCCAGAAACAAGGATACCATCATACCCGTTTTGTAAGCATTTCATTATAAAAAGCGGATCAATTCTGCCAGAGCAAGGAACTCTAATTACTCGTATATTAGGTGGATACTGAATTCTTGATACACCGGCTAAATCCGCACCAGCATAAGAGCACCAATTACATAGAAACGCCATAATCTTAGGTTGCCATTCTTTCATAGTTAATTATTCCTTTTAATATTTCCAGAAATCTTTTCCCATATATTAATCAATTTTTCTATACTTGTTTTAATCTATTGCTGCTAATTTCAGAGTATTAAAAGCTGAGAATAGTTGCTCGTCACTAAATCCCCGTAAGTCAATAGCACCACATCTACAAGAGGCAGCACAAGCTCCACACCCTTTACATAAAGCATCGTTTACTACTGCTACCTCTTCCTTTGGATCAACTTCAATAGCTGCATAAGCACATATCTCTTCACAATAACCACAACCTGAACATCTATCGGGATTGACCTGGGCGATAGTTCCTTCTGCTAATATTGCTTTCTTACTCAGAAAAGTTAATGCTCTGCCAGCAGATGCTTTTGCCTGAACAATACTCTCATCTAAATCTTTGGGTCCGTGAGCTAATCCGCAAACAAATATCCCGTCTGTTGCAAAATCTACAGGTCGCAATTTTACATGTGCTTCTAAAAAGAATCCATCCTGATTTAATGGAACCTTAAGCATTTTTGCTAAATTGCTATTCTTCTCTGGAGGATCCATTGCTACTGATAAAACTAATAAATCTGCTTCAATCTCAATTTCTTTATCCAAAATTGGATCATATGTTCTGATTCTTAATTTGCTTTCAGGATTCTCTTCTTCAATAAGAACAACCTCAGGCTTTCGGGTTAAATCATATCGCAAGAAGATAACACCATTATCACGTGCTTGTGTATAATACTTTTCTCTCAATCCATAAGTTCGGATATCCCGATATAACATATAAATATCAGTATTTTGACGAATTCTTTTAAGAGCTATGGAGTTCTTTATTGCCTGATTACAACAAACTCTACTACAATACATTCTGTCTTGTTCACGAGAGCCAACACATTGTATCATTACAACATTTTTAAGTCTGCCAGCTGGGAAATTCTGACTATTAAGCATCTCCTCAAATTCTACTTGAGTAATAATCCTTTTACTTTTACTATAAAGATATTCTTCAGTTTTATGCTCTTCTGCTCCGGTTGCAACAATGACAATACCATGCTCAAACTCATATT
>JAGMCF010000091.1 GCA_023129415.1 Candidatus Cloacimonadota bacterium | reverse complement strand
TTAATATATTAATATTGTAATCAGTTTACATCAATTAATTCAGTTTACATCAATGAATTGAACGAGGAAGATTCCATACTAAAATTGGAAAATTATTGACAACTTAACTATCACAAAATTTTTTAACTTATAAATAATCTAAATTTATATTAACAATAATAATAAGTTAATAAATTTAGTTTTAATCCAGACTAATATAAAAAAAGAAAATATGAAAATCGGAGTTATAGGTGTTGGACATCTTGGTCAACATCATGCACGGATTTTGAATGAATTAAAAGATACAGAATTGATAGGCGTGTATGATAGTAATCAATCAAGAACGGAAGAAATCGCTTACAAAAATAACTGCAAAGCATTTATAGAAGTAACGGATTTACTTTCTGAGGTGGATGCTGTAAATATTGCCACGCCAACAACTACACATTTTACTTTTGGAAAACAATGCCTTCTTGCAGGCAAACATATATTCATTGAAAAACCGATTTGCAGTAATTTAGAAGATGCAGAGGAATTAGTCTCAATTGCAAAAAAAAACAACCTGAAAATCCAGGTTGGTCATATTGAACGATTTAATCCGGCAATAATAGCTCTTTCTAAGATTTTAATTAATCCAATTTTTATTGAAGCAAATCGTCTTGCTCCTTTTACACCACGCGGAAGCGATGTACCTGTTGTTCTTGATTTGATGATTCATGATATTGATATTATACTTTCTTTGGTAAAAAGGAAAGTCAAAAGCATAAAAGCAATCGGAATTCCAATCTTAACAAATGATATTGATATAGCAAATGCAAAAATTGAATTTGAAAATGGAGCTCTTGCAAATATTACAGCCAGCCGTATCTCGCTAAAACGAGAACGAAAAATACGATTCTTTCAGAAAGATATGTATATCTCATTAGACTATCAAAACAAATCCGTTCAGATAGTTAAGAAAAACCCAGAAATTGATAAAATTATGACCGAAATAATGGCTGGGAAAAGACAACCAATTATTTCAGAATTATATAATACACAAAAGTTAGAAATCATTGAAAAAGAACCATTAAAAACAGAGCTTGAAAGCTTCATTGATGCAATGCAAAATAATAAAAAACCCATTGTAAATGGACAGGATGGATATGAAGCATTAAGAGTTGCTTTTATGATTATGAAAGATATTGATAAAAATAGAAAGGAATCAAATCTAATTTAGCATTATGATAAAGAAAGCATATCTGAAAGATATTAACCAATATAAAGGAAAAGAAATCCTTATTGAGGGTTGGATTAGAAACAAGCGCTCAAGTGGAAAAATCCAATTTTTAATCATAAGAGATGGCACTGAGGAAATCCAGGCAGTTGCATTCAAACCAAATCTTGATGAGAAAATCTTTAAACTATGTGAGCATCTTACTTTAGAATCATCTGTAAGAATCTATGGATTAGTGAGAGCTGATAAAAGAGCACCTTCTGGTTATGAGCTGGATATTACAAATATCGAAATAATTCAAATAGCTGATGAATTCCCTATTCAAAAGAAAGAGCATGGAGTAAGTTTTCTCTTAGACAATCGTCATCTATGGCTTCGTTCCAGAAAGCAAAATGCTTTATTGAAAATCCGACACGCTGTTTATTATGCTATATGTGAATATTTGAATAAAAACGGTTTTTACAGATTTGATTCCCCGATTTTAACTCCAAATGCCTGTGAAGGAACAACCACACTGTTTGAAGTCCCATATTTTGATGAAGGTTCTGCCTATCTTTCCCAATCAGGGCAGCTTTATCTTGAAACCGGAATAATGAGTCTGGGAAGGGTTTATGATTTTGGTCCAACTTTCAGAGCTGAAAAATCTAAAACCCGGAAACACTTAACTGAATTCTGGATGATGGATGCTGAAGCGGCATTTGTAGAGCACAAAGAAAATATGAAAATTCAAGAAGAACTGATCCGTTTTGTTATTCGCTCTGTTCTTAAAAAAAATATGAAAGAATTGAGTATTCTAAAAAGAGATGTTGAGAAGCTAAAAAAAGCAGATTCTCCATTCAAAATTATCACTTATAAAGATATGATAGAAATACTTCAATCTAAAGGATTGAAAATTCAATATGGAGATGATATGGGTGTTCAGGAAGAGGAAATGGTTACAGAAGATTCTGATGTTCCTATTTTCGTGGAAAAATGGCCTAAAGAAATTAAAGCATTTTATATGAAAATAGACAGAGAAAACCCTGACTTATCTTTGTGTTCAGATTTAATTGCACCTGAATGCTTTGGTGAAATTATTGGTGGTTCTCAAAGAGAAGATGATTATGATATTCTAAAAGCGAGAATTGAAGAAGAGAATCTGCCAATTGAAGATTATCAATGGTATCTGGATTTGAGAAAATATGGAACTGTTCCTCACAGCGGTTTTGGGGTTGGGTTTGAAAGATTGATTGGTTGGATATCTGGAGTTAAACATATCAGGGAAGTAATACCCTTCCCAAGAATGATTAATAGATTGAATCCGTAATATGATTTGTAGATTAATTCTTAATCCCCTCTTGAGAGGGGTGGACTCCGATTATAATCGGAGGACGGCTTGCCTTTGCGTAGCCTCGGCAAAGCAAGGGGTGTGTTATTCTCAAAGAATCAATGATTCAAAATGAGGTAATTATGAAATTCAATAAATATTTAAATAGTTTAATTTCATTTATTGTAATTATTTTTCTCTTTACTCCTTTATTATCACAAGAACTTATTACTAATAATGAAAAATTCAAAAACGCTTTTTCCTTTCCTGCTACATTAAGTCTAAGAAATCTAAAAACCTCCCAATCTTTTTCTATTTCAACTTTTTATAATTCTCAATCCAAAAAATCACAATATCTTACAAATTTTTGTAATACTTTTCATTATAAACTATATCCAAAATTAAATTTAAAATTGGAATTGAATGTTGTTAATTACGGAAACATCAATACCATAGACAAATATTCTTTAAAAGGAAATACTAAAATTCTACCAAATTTCCAACTTGACTATTATCCTAATAATGATTGTCATTTAAGAATTTCCTTGGAAAGTTTTTCGACAGTATTTTCTCCCTATCAGTCTATCTTCCCAATTGAAAGGTTCAAAATATCTGATATAGAATAAATGAAACTCTCTTGCTTAAATTGCAGAAAGGAACAGGATAAACCCACTTAAATTATATTTACTTTGTTTGTTAAGATAAGTTATATTTATCTGCGTTAATCAGCTTTATCAGCGTAATCTGCCTGTCCTGCAAAGCTTTAGCGTAGAAGGGTGTGCTATTTTCACATGAAAGAATTTGATAAATTACTAGAAATAATGAATAAACTTCGTAATCCAGAAAATGGATGCCCATGGGACATTGAACAAACCTTAGAAAGTCTTCGTCCGCATATGATCGAAGAAGTATATGAGATCTCAGATGCTATCTCACAAAAAAATTATGATGCCTTAAAGGAAGAGCTTGGAGATCTTTTGCTTCATATAGTATTTCAAGCGAAAATCGCAGAAGAAGATAAGCAATTCAATATTGAAGATGTGTTAAAAGAAATTAATAAGAAAATGATTCTAAGGCATCCTCATATATTTGAAAATACAAAGGTTAAAAACGCAGATGAAGTTGAACATAATTGGGAAAAGATAAAAAAGAAAGAAAAAACACAAAGGAAATCAATTTTAGAAGGTCTTCCAAAATCTCTACCTTCTCTAATAAAAGCGAAAAGAATACAAAGCAAAGCTGCTACGGTCTCTTTTGACTGGAACAATGTTGAGGATATTTTCAAAAAGTTTAAAGAAGAACTTGCAGAATTTGAACTTGAATACAAATCACAAAATCAGAAAAAAATGTCAGAAGAATTAGGTGATATTCTTTTCACTCTGGTAAATATTGCCAGAAAACTGAAGATTGACCCGGAATTTGCTTTAGAAAATACAATCAAAAAGTTCATTAAACGTTTTAATTATATTGAGGAAAATCTTAAAGAAAAAATCTTTACAAGTAGCTTAGAGAAAATGGAATATTTCTGGCAAAAAGCAAAGGAAAATACTGATGAAGAGTAGCCGAAGAAATACTATTTTCATAAAATATTATTTCATTATTGGGAGTATTGTGATTATACTTTTCTTTGTGCTATACACAAATGCTTTACTACTTAAGGTTAGAAAAGAATTGGAAGTTTTTCCAAAAATTTATGCTCGCTTTGCAGAGGTCTCTACAAAGGAAAATATTGAAAGTGACTTGCTTGAGATAATTCTAACTGAAGTTGTCCAAAAAGTAAATTATCCAATAATTGTTACAGATGAAAATAATACACCAAAATATTGGAAGAATATTGATATAGAATCTGGTGATATAAGTTCTCTTTCTGAAACTGAACAGGAACATATAAAATATATTATTAACAAAATGGAAAAAGGTGAATCACGGATATTATTACAAGAGCCAAATACAGGTGAGATAATTTCAAAAATATTCTATAGCGAATCACAAACTATAAAAAGATTAAAATTATTACCATATCTTGAGTTCATTATTGTTATACTATTTATTGCAGTTGGTTCCTTCGGAATTATTTTAATGAAGAGAAGAGAGCGGGAACATCTTTGGGTCGCATTGGCAAAAGAAACTGCTCATCAATTTGGCACTCCTATTACCTCAATTTTGGGATGGATAGAGTTGCTAAAATCAAAGGTTTGTGATAATAATTCAAATGAAAATCTCTCAAAGACACTAAAACAAATGAAAATGGATGTTCAGCATCTTCAAGATATTGCTTCACGATTTGGTAAAGTTGGCTCATATATTCAATTGAAAGAATCAGACCTTGATAAAACTATTACTCAAACAATTGATTATTTTACACCAAGAATACCCAAAGAGAATCTTAGAATAAATTTAAACTATATAAAAAAGACTGAGAAGAATCTATTTTATTTTGACCCGGATTTATTAAAATGGACTCTTGAAAACTTAATTAAAAATTCTATTGATGCAATGAAAGGTAAATCTGGTAATATTTTTATTATTACATATCAAAAAGGGGGGAAAGTTTATATCCAGATAAAAGATGAAGGAATTGGAATCCCGAAAAATAAGCAGAGATTAATATTTGATACAGGTTTTACAACCAAAAATCGCGGATGGGGTTTAGGGCTTAGTTTAGCTAAAAGAATTATTGAAGAATTCCATAAAGGAAAAATTTATATTCTAAAAAGTGAAGCAAATATTGGTACTACTTTTGAAATAATGCTTTCAGAACATAAAGAATAAACCACGGAAAGGACACGGGAAGGACACGGGAAAATAAAAGGACTTCTTTTCATTCAAAATTTATAAATGCTTGTCGTTATTAAATTCTATTCTCGTGATAGTCTCGTGTAATTCTCGTGGTTAAAATAAAGAGGTGAATAATGTTTGTATTAAGCCCGGAAGAGATGAAAAAATTTGACCAGATTACTATTAAAAAAATCGGTATAGATGATTTTATACTTATGGAAAACGCAGGAAAGAAGTCCTCTGAAATCCTTGAAAATGAAGTATTAAATGAAGATGATTCTATTGCAATTTTTTGTGGAACTGGCAATAATGGTGGCGATGGAATGGTAATTTCAAGATGGTTGTTTAATCATGGTTATGATGTGTGTTGTTATATATTAGGTGATGAAAATAGATTTTCTCCTCTTGCAAAAAAGAATTGCGAAATTCTACAGAAATTGAACTGCGAAATAAAATTCATAAAAGATGGACAAGATGCTAAAAAATTAGCCAATCAATTAATAGAATTCAATGTTGTTATTGATGCAATTTTTGGTATTGGGCTACAGGGTGAAATTAAAGATTTTAGGAAAACTGTTATTGAGATAATAAATGAATATTCTGATTTTATTGTTGCAATAGATATCCCATCAGGAGTAAATGCTAAAACAGGAAAAGTTGCAAATTTGGCTATTGATGCTGATTTAACAATTACAATGGCGGATTTGAAATATGGACATCTTCTTTTCCCCGGAAGAGAATTGAGTGGAGGGATTTATATAGTTGATATTGGTGTCTCTCCGATGACCTATGCTGAAAATTTTCCAAAAGCAGAATTACTTGAAGATATCAAGGAATTCTTCCCCAACTCACAGTTGGATACACATAAAGGAGATTTTGGAAAGGTTGCTGTTATTGCTGGTTCACCAGGATTTACTGGTGCTGGAATTATGACATCAAATTCTGCTTTGGAAATGGGTTCTGGCTTGATAACTCTCCTTCACCCAAAAAGTCTTTCACAAATTTTTGAATCTTCTCTGATTGAAGTTATGACAAAAGGATTTGAAGAAACTAAGGACCGCACAATCTCTCTAAACAGTCTTGAAGAGATTAATAATTTTATAGAGAATTGTGATGCTGTTGCAATCGGACCTGGAATATCAAGAAATGAAGAGACAGCAGAATTTGTTCGACAATTTCTAATAGAAAATAATAAACCAACAGTGATTGATGCAGATGCGATAAACGCTTTTGAAAATCATTATAATGAACTAAAAAAATTATGTAATAAACCTTATATTTTTACACCTCATATAAAAGAGTTCTCGCGATTGAGTGGAATTCCAATTAATAATATTAAAAAAGATGAACTAACTTATGTAGTTGAATTTGCTGAGAAGTATAAATTAGTACTTTTACTCAAAGGTAGCACTTCAATCATAACAGATGGTGAACAAATTACATTTAATATAACAGGGAATCCTGGATTAAGTACTGGTGGAAGCGGAGATGTATTAACTGGAATTATTCTAGCATTATTAGGAAAAGGATTTTCCCCTTATGATGCAGCACAAGTTGGAGCATTTATTCATGGCAAAACTGCTGATATTATTGCAGAAGAGATTGGAGAAATTTCTGTAACTCCTACAAAGTTAATACAAAATATTTACAAATGTTTCAAATTTGATGAGGATTAATCTAAGTTTCGTTATACAAAAAGTCCCAACCTTTTAAAGATTGGGACTTTTATATAATATAGAACAGTTCTTATTATCTCATTAATACCATTTTTTTAGTGAATGTTTTCTCTCCAGCTACCAATTTATAGAAATAAATTCCATTAGGTAAATCTTCAGGATACCAAGTAGCTTTTCCATTAATACCTTCTATTTTATCTACCATTTGACCAATAATATTGAATATTTGAATTTCTACTTCTTTATACTTATTACCTATTAGGTTGTATTTTATGGTGGTTGTATTTTTTACAGGATTTGGATAATTCTGAAGGAGACAATCAAATTGTGATATATCATGTTCATCATCAACACCGTGTAAAGTCTCTACAACAGCACGCATCATCAAGTTTTGTGGAATTCCAGAAGTATAGTCAAACCATATACCACCAGTATACTGATAACTTCTATTAAAAGCAGGACCATCTGTATCCACACCGATTAAGCTACTATTGGCTGGTTCCATCCATCCAATATAGAAATCACCATCATTAATCATAATATCATAGCTTTCTGGAATAGTTATAACACTCCAATCATTTTCAATTAAGTCAGAAATTGGTACGGTAAGGACTGGATCAAGGAATTGAGTCCCTGGCAGTCCACCAGTACCATCATCATCCCAGACTCTCAGGATAAGCATCGAAACAATATCAGTAACAAAATACTTCAACCTTATTAGTCTAACTGGATAGTCGTCAGGAGTAATACGAACAGCAAGGTAGTTAAGAGCAGCACCAGCACAATAGCTATCTTCAGCAGTTCCATCATCATAAGCTAATTCTACAGCATTTGCAATCTCAACAAAAACCCAATCTTCATTAGAGTAGTCACTCTCTCCTTCATCATAAACAGCAGTTACAACATAATAATATATATTGCCAGGGTCAACAGTATCATCAGTATAAAAAGTATCTATTATACCTGTTTGGATTGGATCATCATAATCACCACTTGTAAGACTACGATATAGATTATAACTATTAGGTGAAGGTACAGTTGGATAGGTTGTAGTGCAACGAATACCCCATTCACCATCAGGTAATTGATTTGCTGCTGCAACAGCTTGCCAAGTAGCCCAAGCACCACCAGTAAGAACATAACTGTGCTCACTTGGGACTGTAGTTTCATCTAACGCACAATCAATAGAATCACTACATTCAAAGGCTATAATAAAGTCATCCTGAACATCCCAATTTACAGTATAAGTTGCTGGTAACTCAGGTTGAGTTATGATATCCATTGTATATATTGGTGTAGAAGAATAAGTTGTACCAGATTTTTCAAAAACTCCCATAGTTGTAGAACCAAAAAGGGTATAACTAAATACTGTAAATTCTAAGATAGTACAAGCTCCACCTACTGGAAAATCTGCTCCCATATAACCAGACCCGGTTGAAAAATGAATAGCATTTTCAAATGAGCCATCATCCCACTGCATTTCACCACCTAATCCAGATGGTGCATCCCAATTTAAATCTACAAATCCTGTTAAAAGATCATGTTCTGCATCCAAATTAGTTGGAGTAAGCACATCTAAAGTAGATAGAACTTCAAAATTATCAACACGAAAACCAATAGTTGTTGGGTCATCGGCATTTGAGTGTAATCCTACTCTAAATTGTATAGAGTCAGCATGACCGTCTAAACAAGTAATATCACTATATCCGGGCCAACCTTCAGAAAATGGAGTCCAGGTATCAATCGAACCTGTGAAAACATAGTTGGGTATTGGTTCCTGCAAAGGATTACTAATCGAATTAAATGAACTCCACTCACTAGTTTCGATATCTAAATAACGAATTTCTACATATAGAAAATCACAATCAGGGAAAGTGCCTTCATCAAGTCCAGTTTTAACAAACATATCCCATGTAACATCAACATCACTCGGGTAGGCAATTTTGGGACTGATAAAGAAGTTTTCCATATTTGGATTATATGTGCCAGTACTATCATCAAAGCAACCAAGAGCATGAGTTGGTGAAGGGGCAGTTGGGTCATCATAAATATGCCAGAGATCTCCACCTACGGTAACTAAAGAGCTGGCGGTAAAACCAGTCTCATCCATCCCATCATTAAAGAACACACCAGCTACATCCATATCATCAACAAAAACTCCGATCAAAGTTGGATCATTATTAGTACAATAAGCTGGGTCAGAGGCAAAAGCAAAACGAATCATAACATCTAGTCTTGCATAATCTTCAGGAATGGTAATTTCAGTATAGATCCATCCTCCTGTTGAACCACCCCAGCCAGGAATACCAGGAATACCGCTTGGACATTCTCCATGTTCAAAACCGAAACTGTACATACTACTGCAATTATAAGCAGGATTACAATCAGTAAGAATCTCCCAGGTAGTTCCCAAATCATCTGAAATCCTGATATTAAAACCATCCCAACCATCAAAATTATCTGGAAATGGACCTACTGGTTCTTCAATTGCTCTATATTGATAAAATGTAAGAATTAGGGGGGGTTCATCCGGCAAAGTTATTACAGGAGTATCCAGCACTTGATACCAATGGTCAAGATAACCACCATCAGGTCCAATATCCGGGTCACCCATCCACCATGACTTACCAGTTGCACCATAAGCATTAAACTCATCAGTATGCCAGACGCCTGGAACATCGGTTTCATCAAGTGATGCCCAACCTGGAGCTCCTGATTCAAAATCTTCAAAAAATACTTGAGTCCAATCACGAAAAACTGTAGAGATATTAATTTCAATTGGAGTTTCGGTTCCTGCAATGATTTGAACAGGATTTATTTTGACTTCTTTTGCAGTAATTATCTTTGAGTCTGCATAAGAAAATCCTGCCACTAATAATATTACAGCAATGACTGTAATAATCTTTTTCATCTTTTCTCCTTTCTAAAATCCATCTTAATTAATTTTGGGTTCTAAGACGAACTTTATTCATTTAAGTTTACTTTTTATTTAATTAAATTTATTTTTCTTTTTTAATATTAATGTCAAGTTTTTTATAAATATTCAAATAAATATTACAACTGTCATGGAATGGTCCATTCTTCCCGTCTTCCAAAGCTTGGCGGGCAGGGATGAATCCATGACAGCCCAGAGGAATACAACAAATATAAAAAACTATATTTTATAGAATAAAAAAAGGGAAGAGGAGGTATATCCTCTTCCCAATGAATATCATATTCAAAGAGACTATCTCATCAAAAGCATCTTCTTGATGAATGTCTTTTTATCAGCCTCTAACTTGTAGAAATATATTCCACTGGCAAGTCTGCCTTTTGCATTATTTCCATACCAGGTTACTTCATGGATTGCAGGATCCATTTCATTATCAATGAGTGTTGCAACCAGCTGTCCTCTCATATTATAAACTGATAGATTGACATGAGACTTCTCTTTTAGACTGAATGAAATCTTAGTTGAATAACTGAATGGGTTCGGGAAGTTAGAATGAAGTTTTGTGACAGTAGGAATAGGTTCAGGTCCAACTCCAAT
The DNA here is from genome assembly GCA_023129415.1 of Candidatus Cloacimonadota bacterium. Classification (GTDB taxonomy): domain Bacteria; phylum Cloacimonadota; class Cloacimonadia; order JGIOTU-2; family JGIOTU-2; genus JAGMCF01. The sequence continues at coordinate 8,606 of JAGMCF010000091.1, read as the reverse complement.
GGCAGGTGGTCCAACATGAAGATGAACAGGAATAAATGTTTGTCCAATATCAGGATTCTCAGTATCTACAACAATATTTGCATCATAGTCACCATTTTCCATTCCCTCAGTATTTACAGTAAGAATCAGTTCAGTAATAGTGGTAGGATCGATTGTTCCGAACATTGGTTCTACTGTTAGCCACATAGGCATTCCTGATGTGAGATATGTAATAATATCAGCGATTAAATCTGCTTGAACAAGAGGATCAGTAATTGCTGCAAATGAAGCAGTAGTAAATACAGATCTGAATGTATCTGCATCATACTGAATAGCACAGATTCCAGGAGGAGATGGACTTGTAATATTGAACATATCTTGACCCACATGATCAGTAAGCCAGTCTATAAACAAACCTTCCTTGTCCGTAGTATAGATGTCCTGAACATTAAAGATATATCCTTCTGCAAGAGAACCTACAACTCCTTCTACAGAAGCAGTACTAGGCAGTGAAATCACCCAATTATCTTGAACAACAGATCTCATACCAAGATAATCGTATGGGAATTGACCTGGAGAGAAAGCCCCTGCTGATGGATAGGAAGCCCAGAAATAGTCATGAGCAGAAAGGAATAATGTGCCACCACCTGCAAGATAGATACCAAGATTCATCTCATCATTATCTGTCATACAGTCGTGACCAAAGTAACCCCATGCTTCACCACTGAACCAAATGATTACTTCATAAGCCTGCATTGTAGCTAAGTCCGGTCCATCCAGAGCAATATCAACTACTTCATAATATGTATAGGTATATCCTGCTGCATCAAGAGCTGCCTGGAAGTAGGGCCAATCATCTGTATAACCAGTCGTTGAACTTCCATCTCTATCTACACATAAGATAGTTTGGCGGTCCTCAGTAACATAATCTATATCTATTGTGAAATCAACAGGACCTGTACCAATATTTTCAATAGCTAAGGTGTCTGTATCAATATTTCCGGGTTCTAAATCAAAAAGAAAGCTAATTGGAGTAAATGTAAGTTCAGGAGCTGTCATTGTGTAATTCACAGTAGTGGTTAGCTCATTTTCAATTAAAACACCTGGTTCAAGTCCAACATTATATCCTTCGTTTTCAAAGGTAACATCATATATACCAATAAGCATATCTTCAATTAGATAATACCCATTTACATCAGTAATATCAGTATATACTTGTTTACCTGAGCTTGTAGCAGTAACAAGAACACCTTCAATTGGATTAGTTGTTCCTGCATCGGTTACTGTACCATCCAAATTACCATATTCCGGGGTGCCGACTATAAGAGTTGCAGCAACAATTGTATCACCTACATCCGGGATAGAGAAGAAGTGAATATCAGCAGTCTTAATTGTTCCAATTTCAAGGTCTGTAGCATCAAAATACACAGTAACTAATGAATCACCACCGGGTGGAACTGTGCCAGAAGTTGGCTCAATCCTTATCCAGGTTGTGTATGGACCTAATTCATAGCCGAATAGTATATCAGGTGAACCTTGAGCTAATCCTCCAAGAATCCAGATTCCAGGTACAATATCTCCTGATGTAAATAGACCACCAGCAATCGTGCCAGGAAAATCTCCACTTACACTATGACCTATTCCAGTAAGAGCTAAAGTATTCAAATCATATTGCTCTACCTGACATCCACCACCTTGTGATGTGCCTGTGAAAATCCATAAGTATGGTCCATCAGGTGATATATTATCATAAGCTGAACCATACAGACTTGGTGGTGCATAGATAGTATTAAGCACATTACCTGACCTGTCTACAAGCTTAAGATCCTCTGACCAGTTATTTACCCAGAATGCATCATTATCTTCATCATAAGCAATAGAACGAACAGCTACAGGACATGGGATTGTATTAACTAAAGTATGAGCATCAAAATCCATTTGCCAGATGTGAGCAGTTGCATCACTTCCATAGAAATAGGTTCCATCGTATGCAAGGTCTCTTAGACATGTAACACCGGGGACACTGAATATCTCAATAAAGTTACCTTCAAGGTCAAACTTCGCAATTTGATTACTACCTGCAGCCCATTTTGTAGTATACAGATAACTTCCATCTGTTTCTGCTGATACCAAACCAGTCAAACCAGAAGGACCATCTACATCATATGCAAATAGTATATCCCATATATCTTTTGAATGTGGATTATATGGAGTAGTTTGATCAGGATCAATCTCTGCTTCGGTTGAAGAAGTGGTAATACCATTAAATATTCCAAGATCCAATTCTGGTTCTTCAATATTTGCATACCAACCCAATGGGGCATTACCAGCATTAATTATATTAAGGAATTCTGTGCCTTGAGTATTTGGATCAAGTGTTATTGTTACAAAATCTGGAGTAACTTCAATCTCAGGATTACCCATAATAACATCTTCTATGTAAGTTTCATCGGGTAGGACTGTAAATGTATCAGTGACGGTAACGAAACCTTCTGCTTCGCAAGTGAAATAATAGAATTGGGCAATGATCGGGTCAATCTCATAATAACCTTCATCATTGGTTGTAACACAGTAGCGTTCTAATGGGTGCAGATTTCCGATTGCTGTTATAATAGCTCCTTCAATTGGATTCATATAACCATCTGTAACGGTTCCTTCTAATGCGCCATAATCTGGTGGATTGGGGTTAATACCAAGTATTACATCATCAATATACCAGCCGGGATAACCATGAACAGAGCTATCAGTACCAAAGTGCCATCTTAATTGCACAGTTTCACCTATGTAACCAGCAAGATCAAATACAGCAACGACCCAACCACCTGAATTTGCGGTATAACCCGGCTCACCACCAAGTCCAGTAATAGAGTCATCAGGATAACCGCCTTCTGGAATAATAACAGTCCATATTGTTCCACCGTCAGTGGAGATCTTTACATTTCCTCCATCCCAGCTGTTTTCTGTATTATACCAATGAAAGAACATCAGTGAACTGACAGCACTGGTAAGCGTTACATCAGGAGTATCTAATGTCCAACTTGCATTATCAATATAATTGCCATTTAGAACAGTTCCCCACAAATTTTCACCTGAGTGTGCGCTCGGAGGTCCAGCAGTAGCATGACCCCATTGCCAGCCAGCTGGATCATTACTTGTGTATCCACCATCATCAAGTTCAAAGTCTTCTATATTTAGGAATATTGCTATAGCTGATGCATGATTAGAATGTCCAGATTCACCAACTGTATATACTGCTGTTACCCAGTAGGTATATTCAATTCCTACTGCTACAATTTCATCCCTATAATAGCGTGGGTCTTCAACTGGAATATAATCAAGAAATCCTTCATCTTCTCTATATACATTATATCCTTCAAGAATAAGGTCACGAGTTGAAGTTGTAACTTCATATAAATCAAGTTCACCAGGTAGTGTGATATGGTGAGGATTATTGGTAGATTTGCTTGAGAATGAATTGCGAATTGAAGCAATCTCATTTCCAGGTAATACGGTTGGAGTATAATTTACATCACCAACTGTAATCTCTCTCAATTCTCCCTGCACCATTGCAGTTGCACGAAGCATAAATACACCAGGATCAGCACCTGCAACTACATGCAGAAGTGCCCAGGTTGTCCCATCAGTATACCAGTCTAATCCAGCATTTGCATTCGGACCATTCTCATCAAAGCCCATCCAGTGAGATTGTGCTGTTTCATTGTTGTAATGGATCATTGCATAGAATTCTCCATCAAATGGAACATTCGGACAGGAAATAGTTGTCCAGGTATCTGGAACAGGAACGAATGATTCACTTGAGCCAACAAGATTATGTGCTGCATCAAAGATATCAATCTCAAGAAGGTCTGAACCAGCACTAGCATTAAATTCAGTATAAAGATCAAAACTAATAAGTTCACCAGTATCATCAACCGGGAACAGATTTCCAAACCATAGCTCATACCCAGGATTACCTGTCCAGCCATTTTCATAAGTTCCATCATCAAGGATGTATTCTACTTGTGTTGTGCCACCTGTACTTGGTGCACGCCAGGTAAGGTCTATACAAAGATGTAAACCTTCTGCAACTAAATCTCTTGGCTTTGGTCCATCAAAATTCATCTGTACATTAAGAGTTATTATCCAGGTGGGACCAAGTGGTACGTCATCTACCCAAAGATCTTCAAATCCAGACTTCTCATAATGGATATTATATGTACCTACTGGAGGTGCAGGGTCAAATTGATAGAAGCCATTAGAATCAGTATATGTAACGAAGTTTCCACAAGAGACTTTTACACTATCAATAGGATCACCAGTAGTGATAAAGGTAACTGTACCTTCTAATCCAGCAGAAGATTCTCCTACATTCAAGGTAAGAGGAACAATTACATCGGAAACTCCGTAAAGAAGTGCATTATTATGAACAATAATATCTGCATAATATACACCTGGATCAAGACCTTTTGCATCATCATCACAGGTTATTGTACTGGTTCGTGTGGCACCTTGAGGAACTGAACCTGATACAGGGTCTACCCAAGCCCATGGTTCGCCTGTTGCCATATATACATCATCAATATATATACCATAGCCCCAGTTATCTTCTCCTGCAAATTTGAAGAAAGTATTATCAGTCTGGTCATAAGATTCAAGGTCAAACTCCCAATACTCAAAGTTAGGCATATCAGTATCAAATGTGTGGATCAATGTCCAAATAGTGCCACCATCAGTTGAGATATACAGATAACATACATTCTGGTCACCAGCCCACACTTTATTCTTAATATAGAAACTCAAGATATCATTTTCACAAAGAGTAAGATCTACGGGTGGAGTAATCAGTTCACCTGTGCCTCCACTAGATGTTCCTTTATACTTTGCAGAATATGTTCCAGAATGTGCGTAAGCACTGGATTGCTCCCAAGCATGGCCAGTAATCATAATATTTTGCCAGCCGTCTGGTGGAAAACCACCTTCAAATCCCTCATCAAGTAAAATTTCAATTCCTGGTATGAAAACTTCAATATCCCAATCAAGATTTATTGCACCTTCATCTCCTGTATTAGTAATATAAAGAATATCAGAAGCTATATCTTTTCCATTTTGTATAATACCCAGTGTTAATTCTGGGGGTTCAACAAGAACACCGGGTGAAGGTATCAATTCCAGGCTCATTGTGTAGTATGTGGTTGTTTGGGTTTTAAGAACAGTCTTCTTAAATGGTCCTTCCAACACAGTTGACCATTCACCTAATTTAATATAGAATGTGCCATCGTTCAGCAATCTATACTGAAGAGATTCACTAAATCCTCCCCAGTAATCATCTGCAAATGCTAATAATGTAGAATCTGCATCATACAATGCGATTGCACCGTCAAACAATAGTGTGTCTGCTACATCAAATAATGTATAAACAACATCACCTTCTAATCCATCAAAGGTATAAATATCAATATCTTTATAATCATAATCAGGATTATAGTAGATTTGTGCACCTTCTGTTACATCTCCATAATTAAATGGTGTTGCATCTGCGAAATTATTATTAGGTTCATAAGGGTCTTTGGGATGTGCAGTTGTTTTCACATCAGCGGTATGATTAATCCATGGACAATCTCTTGATTCTACATTAACAGTTGTAACATTCACATCATCTTCAAGAACATCTTCCGGGATTTCTACATAAACAGTGAAAGTACCCATTTGTCCTGGATCTAAATCAATTTGTACTGGTTCTACATAAGCAGGCCAACCTTCTGGAGCAGGTCCACCACCACCACCAGTACCCTCAATTAACACATCATCAATAGCAAAATTCCAAGCCCAGACATTTTCATCATCATACATGAATTCTATATAAACATCACTTGGATTACTGTAACCAGATGGGTCAAAGCTAAAGGATAAGAATCCTTCATTATCATTAGTTTCAGTCCATAACTGCTCTTCAAAGTTACCTGCACCGGTTCCGCCAGAGTATACATTAAGCTCAGCATAACCACCGCCAGCATAATCTTGCATAGTATAAACGAATTCTATGGATGCAGCACCACCTGATAAGTCAAGTGATGGTGTGAACAGGCTTGACCATACACCAGGACCATTAGCATCTGAGTCGCAATTTGCGAAAAATGATCCAGTTCCACCAGGGGGTTCATAACTTCCAGAACCGTAATAATCCTGGAACCATCCAGTAGCAGTGCCATGATTAATCTCTGACCATCCAGTTGGCGGGAATGTTGCACTTTCAAATCCTTCATCAATAAGAACATCCCTCAGGTTCTTTGAACCAGCAATAGAGATGAAATAACGATCAGGTTGAACACCCATATTATAAACATCAATCGAGTATTCCACTGTTGTTTCAATAGCATCATAATCAGATTGATATACTGGATCCAGATAGAAAATAACTGGATGATAAAGTGGTGGTGACATCACCTCATCAACTCCGACACCTCTTGATTCCACACTTAGTTCTGTTGTATGTCTCCATCTTACTCTGGACATATTACCCACATAAGTTACTGGAATTTGAACAATCATAAGCTCATATTCAGTCATTTCTTCATCAGGTGCTAATATTGCTAATGTTTCCCAATTATCATTGCAGAGATTATCTGTAATTTCAAAATAGGTTGTGTCAGCACCAATTACTTTTCCACCACCTTTGCCATCATACAGGTTAGCATTTATCCAATAGAAGCTTATAAAATCTCCACTTTCAATAATCAATCGTGGACTGATTAGACAAGCATCACAGATATGTGCCCAGCTACATCTTGCATAACCCTCTCCTGAATATGCACTATCAGAGTATCTATTCCAATATTCATCATCATTAATCCAATCAAATGGTGGAAATTTATGGTCTTCAAAACCTTCAATTACATAATCTGCTCCATATACAATAGCAGTTAGTTCAATAGTATTACCACCAATAGCATTAGAATTGAATGTAAGAACATCCTCATATACACCCGGATTAGAAGCATCAAGATAGATGGTTGCAACTTCTGTATTGCCAGGTAGAATAGTATCAGGATAAACGCATGAGAATGGTGGATTAATAGTTACATCAGAAATGATTAATTCAACACTACCACTATTAGTAATACTCACATCCCAACTCGGTGTTGCACCTTCTTCAACCCAGCCAAAATCATAAGTTGAATCACTTAGTGTCATTACTGGAACAGGTGGAATTTCTTCAAATAGTAATCTTACATTTGGACGATAAGTACTTGTAGTTCCATCAGGTGGGCTTGCCGGGTCTGGATTGGTATTATCATTATAATAGTATATACTTCTACTAAATGTATCAGTTGAAGTGCAATAGAATTCATCTGAACTGGAATGATAACCATCTGTATTTTCATCAAAAGCTATTACCAGATTATCAACATTATTATAGTTAAATGGAGAGTCTAAAATAATCTCGATCCAAGCATCTAAAGCATCAACACTCATTGGTCCGCTATAGACCTCAACAAGATTTCGACCAAGAAAGGGGACCCAAGCACTTGAATTATCAAAAGTTGCTAAATTCGTATGTCCCATATAAACCACAATATCGTCTGTCCAGGCTGAATTTCCATTATAATGATAATAAAGAGTACTTATTCTTTGATCAGCTACATTGATCTCACTCTGAAGGAAAATCGACTGTGAGTATGTATAACCATAATAGCATTCCATAGGAAGATGTTTATTGGTCTCAGCTCCTTGTCCAATCTGTACCATTTCCTCTGGAAGTGCTGTTGTAGTAATACTACAATTATCACTTACAGTAGGATCACCTTGTGATGTTGCAGTCAAGGTTTCTGTATCTGTATCTCCAAGACTTGCACCAGGTGGAACAGTAACTTTAACAATACAGGTATCTTTTTCTCCTGCATTAATAGAAAGTGTGCTTATTACACCAGCATCATCTTTATCACGAATCTCATAAGTCCAACTGCCACCAGCAGATGCTAGATCATAAGTATCATTGCTTGTACCTGCGTTCTCAATCTCAACAAAGTAATTATATGAAGTGCCTGCCCGTACTTCAGCATTTGGTGTTAATTGGTTTACAGCTACATTATAAGGAAGAATTTCTACCCATGATACATCATCGATATAATCTTTGTCATAAGTTCCGTCATTAGCATGTTTCCATGCGACATAACCAGTTCCTTTTGCAAAATTAACTGTATATTCATGTTCCGCATAAGTGCTTGTAACTTCAAATGTTTCAATGGGGGTAAATGTTGCAGGATCAGCTGGATCTGCTATTGTACCAACAACAAAGTTTTGTGTGCCACCACCTCTTGCCCAGAAGTTTAACTTATTACCTACAGAACCGGAAGCTAAAGCGGGAGTAATAAGTAGAAGTTCTGCAGCAGTATCATTGGAGTTGTACATCTTGATGCTCATCGTTCCAGAGTGTGCATAAGTTCCACTTGAATAACTTTTAACATATGCAGAGGTACTTGTAGATTCAACAATCTTTGACCATTTGTCTGGAAGATCTGGTTCTGTACAACCTTCGAAATCCTCAAAGAAATTTGCTAATGGTGCATATGCAGTAGTTGTTACATCTATGCTACCAGAAACAGTTGGATCTCCTTGTGAAGTAGCAG
>JAGMCF010000090.1 GCA_023129415.1 Candidatus Cloacimonadota bacterium | reverse complement strand
AATGAAAAAATTCTCTGGAAAAGGAGATTAAACACTCTGGAAATTGAAAATCTAACTATCAGTGATGTGGAAATTAATTCCTTTTATAAATCTGATACCACCCAAAGTTTTATTAATTTTAAAAGAGATAATATTATCTTTCTTGTTAACCCCAATCATCTAATAAATCCTTTAACAACACATGATTTCGCATATTACTTTGAAGTTTATCACCTTGATACAATAGATTCACAAATCTCTAATTGGCAAATAAAAGTTCTGTCAGAAGATGATTCTATATTTTATTATAAATCCCAAGATTTTCCTATTGAAAATGATAAAAAGGCGTTTTGGGGCTCAATTCCAGTTACGGGTTGGTTCCCTGGAACTTATAAAATGGTTGTCGAAATATCTGATAAAATTTCTACTCAGGAGTTACTGTTTATCTCAGAATTGGAAAAAGAAGTTACAGATGCTGATGTAGAAGTAGAATACCGATATGTAAAATATTTTTTGACTAGACATGATAATAAGATTTATAAGGATTTAAATAATAAAGCCAAATTGAAATATATCGAAAGATTCTGGAAACAAAATGACCCAAATCCAATTACTGAAAAGAATGAATTCAAAGATGAAATAATAAGACGACATCGATATGCTGATGAAAATTTTGCACACTTGAAAAAAGATGGATGGGAAACAGACAGAGGTAGAATCTATATCAGACATGGTAAACCAGGTGAACTAATTGAAAAAGGTTATGAATATAAAGCCAAACCCTATATTATCTGGAAATATTATACAGGTGGAAAAAGGATTTATGTGTTTGTTGATTTTACAGGTATGGGAAATTACAAATTAGTTTATAGTGAAAATGATGAGAAAGAATTTACTGATCCCAATTGGTTGGATTATTTGGGAGAATATTTTGATAAAAGGGAGCTGGAATAGGAGTTCCTAAAAAGGCATTTTTTATATGCTCAAACTTATATCCTTTTTCTTTTGAAATATATTGAATTGTTATAATATCAAATCTAATGGATAAATCAAGCTGATGCTTTGTAATAAAATGATAGGCAGTTTTAATGATTTTCTCCCTTTTCTTTTCTGTTATTGCTTCTAATGCTTCTCCAAATTTGAGAGATTTTCTTGCTTTGACTTCAACAAAAATAAGTTGATTATCTTTTTTGCAGATTATATCAATCTCACCATAAATTGAATGATAATTTCTTTCAATAATTTTATAGTCATTGTGTTTAAGAAATCTCGTAGCAAGGTCTTCACCGAATTTAGCTAATTCTTTTCTATTCATAATTTGTTATTTTAAAAAATTATTATTTTATTATGCAAGTAAAAATGAAAAAACTTAACATATTTAAGAGAAAAATATTATTCTAATAATGGAAGTTCTTATGAAAATAAGATTAATTTTAATACTTTCAATCTTATTTTATTCTATAGCTTTCTGTGATGTTATTCACTCAAATTATGATATAAAAGTAATTCACAAAGGCTGGAACTGGGTTTCCTTCCCAAGATTGTCAAGAGAAGGAAATGAACCGGTATTTGCAGATAGTATTCTTCTCAAAATTAAGCCTTTAAATAATATATTTGATTTAATACTTAAGGGGGCTGATGGTTCATATTTAACTTATAATTGCGGGGAATGGAATTTTTTTGGATTAAGACATATTACCAGCACAGCTGGTTACAAACTCAATATATCTATAACAGATAGTATTTATTTATCTTTTTATGGAAATAGAATTGAGCCTGATACTCAATTATATTTATCTGGTAACAGAAGAAACTGGATTGGCTATTTTCTACCTAAAACACAATATTGTGATGAGGCTTTTGGTAAATATTGGGATAAAGTCATTTCAATACAAGCTGAAGATTGGTGTTATCTTCGCCCTATGTATAATTTTGAAAAAAGAGGCTATAAATCTATTGGATTTCTCCCAAGTAACAAGATTAGACCACTAGAATATGGAAGAGGTTATGTAGTAGTTGTGAGTGAAGACATACCTGATTTTAGATGGTGGAATTCTAATAAATTATGCAAAAGTAATAAAAAACATAAGCCCCAAATTTTCAATTATAAAGATTATTTTGCTTATGAAATTTTTGATATAGTTAATATAGAACAAGGTGTCTCTGAGATCGCTATTTATAGAGATACTACTTGTGTTGGTGCAAGCGTTGTAGATGGTTCGTCAGTCCAAATAATATCTTATGCAAAATCTTCTAAAATAGGAAATCAAAATATTTCATTTGCAATTTCTCATACAGCAGGTGATATTAGAAAGATAAATAATTACTATGTTTATGATTTTAAATCAGGAGAGTTTATTCATAAAAATATAATGGCTGGTCATCAAAAATATGCAATTATTACTATGAATAAAAATACTAATATAAATATTCCATCAAAAACATATATAAATGATAATTGTAATGAGTCAAAAATACAAAATTCAACATTTCCTACTATAACTTATGAATTAACAGACGATTGTCTTGTGGAATTATCTGTTTATGATATTAAAGGAAATAAGATAAGAACTCTTGTTAAAAATAGAATAACAAAAGGGGAATGGAAAACGATTTGGGATGGACGAGATGATAATAGCAAACGATTAGGAAACGGGATATATTTCTACAAGCTATCAGCTGGTAAGAAAAGAATAATCAAGAAAATGTTGCTTATGCGATAAATATAATAACTTTGGAGTCCGACTCTCCAGAGTCGGATATAATGATTAAATTCTGCTTATCCTGCTCTGGAGAGCAGGACTCCAAATAAATAAGAGAAATATATTATGTATAAAAGAAGATTCTTATCAATACTTTTTTTCTTATCTTTCTTTTCATATTCTCTACTTTCTGCAGATATAATTATAGTAGATACAACAGGCACAGGAAATTATACTACAATACAGGAAGGAATAAACACATCAACAGATGGTGATACAGTCTTAGTCTATCCCGGAATATACTATGAAAACATAAACTTTAATGGCAAAAACATCACAGTTGCCAGTTTATACATCGTTACTGAAGAAGACTCTTTTATCCACCAGACTATAATTGACGGAAACCATGAAGGAAGTGTGGTTCAAATTGTTTCTGGAGAGAATGAAAATACCCTTTTATGTGGGTTTACCATGCAAAATGGGGTAGGTTCACTTATAGAGGGTTGGTTTTATTGCGGGGGTGGAATAGGAATTAAGAACTCTAATCCAACCATTAAAAAATGTGTTGTAAAAAATAACAGAGCAATGTGTGGAGGTGGTATATATTTACGGAATGTAAATATTACATTATCAGGGGTCATAGTAACTAATAATCATGCAACTCGGTTTGGTGGTGGTATTGATTTTTCAACTCAATCAATAGTTAATTTTGATACAGAAATTATGAATAATATTTATTTGAATTATGCACCATTAGGTTCAGATTTAGCTAAATGGTTTAACGCACCACCAATAGAGGTTATAGTTGATACATTTACCGTCTTAAATCCTGATAGTTATTTTATTTGCCAGGTAGATGAGATTTTGGTTACTATATCAAATGCAAAAATTGATCCTGTAAATTCAGATTTATATGTAACTCCTGATGGAGATAATAATAACAGTGGTTTAACTCCGGATGAACCTTTAAAGACAATAGCTTTTGCACTTACCAAAATTGCTTCAGATAGTCTGCATCCCAATACTATCCATATAGCAGATGGTGTGTATTCACCAGGTGTAAACGATGAAAAATTTCCATTAAACTTAAGAAGTTATGTGTCTCTTGTTGGTAATAATATGGAAAATACAATTTTAGATGGAGAAAATTTAACAAAGATAATGCGAGCAGTAGATATGGAAAAAGACTATACTCTCAAAAACTTAATTATTACAAACGGATATGGGAATGAAGGTGAAATGACTGGTTATGGAGGATTAATGATAGAACAAAATAATGATATAGTTCTTGAGAATCTCACTATTTATAATTGTGAAGGGTCAGCTGGAAGTGGGGTTTTAATCAATGATACTGATAATATACTTACAAAAAGTGTAAGTATATATGATAACTTAGGAGGTAGAGCATTAATGTTATTCAATAATGGAGAAACATTTCGTCATTTTACTTTAGAAAATTGCATTGTAAGAAATAATTTACCCGATGATGACCCAGAAGTAGGTGATGGAGGTGGCATAGTCGTTGGTGGTCGTATGACAATTCCAGATAACTTTTATGGAATTTTTAAGAATGTTCAAATTACCAATAATGTCAATGTAACCACGGATTGGCCTTACTCATCAGTTGCACTAACAGTAATAAATAATGCAAAGGTAGATTTAATAAACTCAACAATAGGTGATAATACTACACCAACAGGTGGAGCAGTAGGGTTGGGTTATGGAGCAGAATTAACTATAATCAATTCTATTTTGTATGGAGATGTTCCGAGAGAAATAGTTGTTGATGGAATAGATGTGCCTTGTACTCTTACTGTGCAAAATAGTCTAATACAGGGTGGTATGTGGGGCATTATGGTTTTGGGGAATAATACACTGAACTGGGAGGAAGGTAATAAAGATGAAAACCCTTTCTGGGTAGGAACTGGAGATTATCCTTATGCACTTTCAGATAGTTCAGCCTGCATAGATTCTGGCACAATAGATACAACTGGCTTAAACCTGCCGGAATATGACCTTGCAGGTAACCCAAGAATATCAGGAGGCAGAATAGATATGGGTGCGTATGAATGGCAGGATACTCATGCTGTATACGATTGGCAAAATCAATCAACAGATAATGTTTTATTTCAAAACTATCCAAACCCTTTCAGTAAATCCACCACTATTTCGTTTAATTTAAATAAACTATTAAATATTCCTATGATATTCTATAAGCAGATTAATTTAGAAATTTATAATGTAAGAGGACAACTAGTAAAAACACTATTTCCACTTACCACTTACCACTCACACCCGACAAAGTCGGGGCAGGCATTCACCACTTTTGAATGGGATGGTAGTGATGAAAATTGCAATCCTTTAAGTTCAGGTGTTTATTTTTATCATTTAAAAGTAGGTAGTAGGGTTGTTGGGAGCAGGAAGTGTCTTCTTTTGAAATGAAGGTAAATACAAATTAACAAAAATAAAATAGATTAGTGTGAGAAATGAAAACAAAAATATTTTGGTTAGTGACAATCATCTTGCTTTTTAGCAGCTATGCAATGGGAAATATAATCAATGTGCCAGATGACCAACCAACAATTCAGGCTGGTATTAACACTTCAGTGGATGGTGATACTATTTTGGTGCAACCAGGAACTTATGTTGAGAATATTAATTACAATGGCAAAAACATCGTCGTTGGTTCACTATTCTTAATAACTGGGGATACTACCTATATTTCCCAAACCATTATTGATGGTAATCAGAATTGGAAAGTGGTAAAATTTAATAGTGGGGAAGACTCAACGGCATCTTTAACTGGTTTTACAATTACAAATGGAGGTGGTGGTGGAATTTATTGTCATTACTCAAGTCCAAAATTAGAGAATCTTATAATAAGGGATAATACCGGTACATGGGGTGTTGGGATTTATTGTCGTAATTCTAGCTCAATACTATTGAATATAATGATATCTGATAATACAGGATTTGATGACCCTGCAGTTGGGATATATAGTTGCGGCGGTGGAATTTATATATTTGATAATTCCAATCCAACACTTATGAATGTAACGATTTCAAGAAATTATGGTTATTGTGGGGGTGGAATTTACTGTGAGAATTATTCCAATCCTAAATTATTCAATATTTTAATAAGTGAAAATATCACTCATTATGGTGGGGGTATTTGTTGTAGTAATTCCCACCCAGATATGGTGAATGTAACAATTACTGGGAATTCTGCTAATTTTGGCGGTGGGATTTTCTGTGTTAATAATTCCAATCCGAGTTTGGTTAATTCTATATTATGGAATAACTCACCTCAGGAAATTTATTTCTTCCAAGATTACGATCCAAATTCTATTACCATTGTATATTCGGATGTTCAGAATGGAATAGATAGTATTGTAACAAATGATAATGGCGTTGTGAACTGGCTGGAAGGTAACATAGACGAAGACCCGATGTTTGTGGATACTCTTAACAATAACTATCAACTGCAGGAAGGTTCTCCCTGTATAGATGCTGGCACGCCAGATACTGTTGGTCTAAACTTACCACCTTATGATTTAGCAGGTAATCCCAGAATATCTGGAGGCAGAATAGATATGGGTGCGTATGAATGGCAATATCCTAATGCAGTAGATGATTGGCAAAATCAATCAACAGGAAATGTCCTATTTCAAAACTATCCAAACCCTTTCAGCAATTCCACAACTATTTCGTTTAATTTATATAAACTATTATCCATTCCTATGATGTTTAGAAAAGAGATTTATTTAGAAATTTTCAATGTAAAAGGACAACTGGTGAGACAATTGTCAATCGATTATCATTCCCTATATATATCGGAATCAATTGAATGGGATGGAAAAGACAAAAATGGGAAAGAACTTTTTGATGGTGTTTATCTATATCGTTTACAAGTGGATAATTACAAATCAGAATTAAAGAAGATGATTTTAATTAAGTAAAAACTGGTAAAAGGCAAAGAGTAAAGATTAAAAGTAAAAAATATAAGAACAGGAGGTTCCTATGAGAAGAATGTTACCTTTACTCGTACTATTTATTAGTACGGTAGGATTAAACACTGCTACAATTACTGTTAACTGGGACGGAAGCGGTGATTATACAACAATACAAGGGGGAATTGATACGGCAAGTGATGGCGATACGGTTTTGGTGCATCCTGGAACTTATGTTGAAAACATCAATTACAATGGCAAAAATATTGTTCTTGGAAGTTTATTTTTGGCTACCCAGGATACGACATATATTTATCAAACTATAATTGATGGAAACCATGATTGGGGTGTTGCAATTTTTGAAAATGGCGAAGATTCTTTAGCAATACTCAGTGGTTTTACTATTACAAATGGTTTCTGTGATGCTGCTGGTTGGCCAACTTATATTGCCGGTGGAATTACCTGTAAGAATTCTTCCAATCCAACACTTACGAATTTATGGATACATAACAACAATGGTTTAGCGTATTATGGATTTGGAGGTGGAATTTTATGTTATGAAAATTCTAGTCCAAGAATTGAAAATGTAATCATCTCTGAGAATATTGCTAGCACTGGTGGTGGAATTATATGTGGAGTAAACTCCAATCCGAGACTAGTGAATGTATCCATTGTAAACAATTTAGCTCGATATAATGGTGGTGGCATATTATGTGATATTAATTCAAGTCCATATTTGATAAATGTTGAAATAGTAAATAATGTGGCAACTGGAGATTTATTGTATGATGGATTTGGTGGTGGAATTTTATGTGCGGATAGTTCCAATCTTACTCTTGTGAATGCATCAATTGTTGGGAATTCAGCTGATTTTGGTGGTGGAATTTTTGTGCTAATAATGCCCATATCATTTTGACAAATTCTATATTATGGAGTGATTTCCCGGAAGAGATTTACTTTTATTCAGATTATGAGCCCTGTTCAATTACTATTACTTATTCTGATGTTAAGAATGGGATAGAAGGTATTGTAACTAACAATAACGGCACGGTCAACTGGCTTGAAGGTAACATAGACGAAGACCCGATGTTTGTGGATACTCTTAACAATAACTATCAACTGCAGGAAGGTTCTCCATGTATCAATGCTGGCACAATAGATACAACTGGCTTAAACCTTCCAGAATATGACATTGCAGGTAACCCAAGAATATCTGGTGGCAGAATAGATATGGGAGCGTATGAATGGCAATATCCTAATGCAGTAGACGATTGGCAAAATCAATCAACAGAGAATGTTTTATTTCAGAACTATCCAAATCCTTTTAGCAATTCCACTACTATTTCGTTTAATTTAAGTAAACTATTATCCATCCCTATGATATTTAAAAAAGAGATTTATTTAGAAATTTATAATGTAAGAGGACAACTGATAAAAGAATTCAAAATTCAAAATTTAAAATTTCAAATTAACAAGGTTGTTTGGGATGGAAAAGATGAGAAAGGAAGACCCGTCCCAAGTGGAATCTATTTTTATAATTTAGAAATGGACAAGTTTAAAGTAACAAAGAGAATGATTCTAATTCGTTAAAATTCTGGAAAACAAATCCCCTTTACTAAAATAGATTGCATCTTAATCTTAATTCTCCCAGTAAAATCCGGTTGCTGGGATACCTTTTATAATCCTAATTTTTACATAAAAATTGACAATAACAATTCACTAAATTTAAATTTCCATTAGAAAGAAAAATATTCTAAATTCAAAGGAAAAAAATGAATAAGTTAAACATTCTCCTTCATCTTTATTTTGATAAACAATTAACCGATATATTCTTATAACTTATAATGTATTTAGAAATTGCAATCCCTATAAACAACCCCAATACCTTTACTTATAAGGTCTCGGAGAAATTACATCCACAAATTGGTCAAAGGGCTTTAATAGATTTTAATTACAGACTGCAGACTGGTATTATAATTGGATTTCCAAAAAAAATTTATTTTGAGATTGAGAAAGTAAAAGAAGTAAAAGAGATCATTGATGATGAACCAATTATTAATAATGAATTATTTCAACTCGCAAACTGGATTTCAAAATATTATTTCTGCCCAATTGGGATTGTGCTGAAAGCAATGCTTCCTGCTGGAATTAATGTAAACACCATTCAAAATA
>JAGMCF010000009.1 GCA_023129415.1 Candidatus Cloacimonadota bacterium | reverse complement strand
AGCAACCACTTTTTTCTATTACACCTAATATAAAGAAATATTCAAATGATGGTAAATATTTAAAAACTATTGGAGAAGAAGGAAAAGCACCAGGATATTTTATAAATCCAACAGATATTGCTTTTTCCCCTAATAATGATATGTTAGTTTCAGATGTGGGAAATTACCGATTCCAGATTCTTGATGAAGATGGAAATTATCTCAGCACATTTAAGGTTGATGAACAACCGGGTAGCATTGTAATTGATTCTCAAGGTCGCATATATAACCATTCACGAGGAAGTGGATATATTGATTTTTCTTCACTTATGACACCACAGGAAAATGCACCATTAATCAATATTTATAATAGATCAGGTAAAAAGATTGGACAAATTGGTGAAATAGAAGACTTTGGCACTCCTATGAAAAATCATTTTGGAAATGCACTGAAAATTGCAATTGGACCGCACAATAAAATATATGCTTCGTATTATCTGAAAAATGTTATAAAGGTATATGAAAATAATGAACTCTGTCGGGTTATTGACCGCAAATTACATTTTAAACCAACTCCGATGGATGACAAGAGTAAAGACAAGAGTAAAGGACAAAACATAAGTTATCAATTTAACATCACCTTTGACCCGGTTTCAAATGGTATTTCTATTGATGATAAAGGAAATATTTATGTTATAACCGATTATAAAAGTTATGATTCTGATGAAATGGAAAAGTTAGAAGGTTCAACTTTTTACATTTTGGAAATATTTAATACAGAAGGGATAATTATTCATAAAATTCCATTGAAAGAATCCAATGCAAGAGGGATTTTTGTTGGAAAGTCTCACAAGATTTATATCTTAGATTCTGAAGCAATGTGCGTGACAAGATATAAGACGGTAATAGATTGAAATGGAAAACCGTTAAAACGGTTGAGATTTATTGATAGGATTTATCTCCACCCTGATTCATCCTTCGTAGTCCAGCCTTCGTAGCCAAAGCTACTTCGGCGGAGTAGGCTACTACGGAGAACGGGTAAATCAGGGTGCTAATCCTAAATTTGTGAATCAGAATAGTGGGAAATTAGGATTAGCACCACAATTAATTGTGGTGTATAATTAATAAAGAATATGCGAACTATTTTTATGGTTTACAAAAAATTAAGTTATGAGAAAGAAAATAATAAACCAATATCTAATTCACCAATTCACTAATTCACTAATTAACCAACCATGAGCATACCAAAATTTTCTGTTAACAGACCTGTAACTATCTCAATGATATTCCTTGCGGTTCTCATTTTGGGCGGGATATCATTTTCTCTTCTAAAAATTGAAATGTTACCCAGGATACCTATACCCAAAATCGTAGTAGAAACAAAATATCAGAATGCAGCTCCAGAAGAAGTGGAAGAATTAGTCACTAAACCTTTGGAAGAAACATTAAGCACTTTAGAAGGACTAAAAAAAATATCCTCTATATCCTCCACCGGTAAATCAATTATCATTATGGAATTCTACTGGCAGATAGATATAGATTTTGCTACCCTAAAAGCACGAGAAAAATTAGATAGAATAAAATGGAGCCTTCCGGAAGAAGTAAGCAGACCAAACATTCTTAATTTTGACCCGGCAGAAAAACCGATTATAAGTTATGCTATAACTGGAAGTGATGATTTATATCTGCTTTCTCAAATAGGGAAAAATCTACTAAAAAGACGGTTTGAGCAGTTGTCAGGCGTTGCCAAAGCAGAGCTGTCTGGCATTGTAGATGAAGAGATTGTTATTCAGGTCTCTCCACAGAAACTATTTCTCTATAACATCACTCCAGATATGATCAGCAGGAAAGTAAAAGAATTGAATGCAACCTATGCTGGAGGGGAACTTATTGATGGCTGGTATAAATATTCTGTGTTATTCCCCAAAAATCTTCAGAATGTAGATGATATCAAGAATATATCTATCCGCAATCCCAATGGTAATGAATTTTTACTAAAAGAACTTGGAAAAGTTTATGCACAGCCACAACTGAGAGAATCAATTGCAAAAGTTAATGGCAAAGAAGGAGTAATTCTCAATATTATTAAAAATTCTGATGCCAACACTGTGGAGGTCTGCAAATTAGTCAGGAAAAGCGCAGAAAAGTGGAATACACAGGAAGGGACAAGTTCTCCGAAGGATCTCCCTCTGGTGGAAAGGAGGATTAAACTTGAATTACTCTACGATGATTCGCGAATCGTTATAAATGCAATCAATTCTGTTGTTCAGGCAATTCTTATAGGTGGTGTGCTGGCATTTTTCGTTTTGATGCTCTTTCTAAAAGGAATTAAGTCTCCTATTGCTATTGCGATTTCTATGCCGTTCTCGATTATTGCTGCTTTTATCATGCTCTACTTCTCCCGTATCTCACTCAATATTCTTTCTATGGGTGGACTTGCAATTGGAATCGGTCTTCTGGTTGATAATGCCATAATTGTGTTGGAAAATATTACACGGCATAAAGAGAATGGAGTGAAATTAAAAGATTCCTGTATAAACGGGACAGAAGAAGTAATGTTATCTATTAGTGCTGGCACCTTTACTACCATTGCTGTCTTCTTCCCAATAATTTATCTACAGGGAGTAAGTGCTGTTTTCTTTAAAGAGCAGGCTTTGACTATTACTTATGCCTTATTAGCTTCTCTTGCTATTGCTGTAACTTTTGTGCCTTCATTTTTTAATAAAAAATTATCAAAACTATCTTCCAGCCCACCTAAAATATTTCGTGCCATAAGGAACGACGGCTCGAAACAGAGTATACATAAAACGACTCGTCGTTCCTTACGAGTCGTTCTGCTTCCTTTTTACTTCATCTGGAGAATTATCTTATCAATAAAAGAAATCATAAAATTTATACTGAAATTCATCCTTTACGGAATCCAATTTCTCATAAATAGAATTTTAGTTTCTTTTGTGAGTACAATTAATAAATTAATCAAGCCAATGGGAGAATGGAACGAAAGATTCTGGCTGAAAGTTAAAGCAAAGTATGAAAAATTGCTAAATAATGCTCTGAAAAAGAAGGAACTAACCATTATAATTACTGTCGCTATTTTTATTATCACACTCTTTATGGCAAGATTTGTTCCTCGCAGGTTCATTCCAGAATTAACCCCTGATAAATTGAATGTGGTTATAGAACAACCATCAGGAACTCCACTTAATATCACTCAAAAGAAAATGGAAGTGCTTGAGAAATATCTATTAGGTTTGAAAGAAATCAGCAATGTAGAATCATTCATCGGTGAAGAGCATACCGAAGCAGGATTTATCACATATAAGAAAAATGCAGCTCATAAAGGGTATTTTGTTCTATCTCTTGAGCCAGGGGAAATAGGTAATATTAGCAGATTTAAAAGTAAGTTAAATGAAGAACTCAATAAAATGATAGACGGTGATATTTCTGTGCTTTCTGCTGGAAGTGTTTATCAGAACATTTTTTATTTTGGTGACTATCCTTATGAGATTAATATTTATGGGAATAATCTTGAAGAATTGATGCGTAATACAAACCTTGTTAAAGAGCAATTAGACAAGCTCTCATCACAGAGAAAGATGTTTTCCGAAGTGAAAAGTAATCTGGAAATAACGAAACCTACTTTTCGCCTTAGCTTTAATGAGAATGTGCTGAGAACTTATCAGTTATCAAAATATGAAGTTACGAAGAAATTGCAGGAGTTTAATTTCGGGTATAAGATTGATGAACTTGTCTATGGAAATGAGCTTAAGGATATTGTTCTACGAACTTATGAAAGAACACCTGAAAAGCGGAATCTAAATTTGTCAGAATTTATGAAACAGAAATTAATATTAAACGATCATATGTTCAATGTATCAGAATTGATATCGGTTGAAAGATATCTCTCACCTGAAGAGATATATCATCAAAAGCAACAGCGCACAGCCACCATCTTTATCAAATTAAATAAGGATGTGAAATATCAGACAGGATTGGAAAATATTCAAAAAACCCTGAAGTTACTTTCAAATAAATATAATTTCAAATATGATATTACAGGTGAAAGTGAAAGGATAAAGGAGAACTTCGGTGGTTTGATATTTGCCTTTATTTTAGCCATTATTCTTGTTTATATGATATTAGGAGTCCAGTTTGAATCCTTCTTTCTGCCATTTGTTATTATTTTAACTATACCACTTGCTTCAATTGGCGTGATTTGGGGATTACTCATTACAGGTATAAGCATAAATTTAATGTCTTTAATTGGCACAGTAGTCTTGGTTGGAATTGTTGTAAACGACAGCATTGTAAAATTGGATACGATAAAACGATTACGCAAACAGGGCTATGATTTATTAACCGCTGTTAAGATGGGAGGCAGTCAAAGATTCAGACCAATTATAATGACATCATTAACTACTATTTTTGGACTTTTACCACTTGCAATTGGTTTGGGCAGTGGAGCGGAATTGACACAGCCTCTGGCAGTAACAGTTATCAGTGGGCTTATCGCTTCTACATTTCTGACTTTATTTGTTATTCCGGTGATTTATGTGCTGTTTGAGAAGAGAAATATTCAGCCACGAATTAACCCCGCCAGGCTCGGCGCCCAGACGGGTTAGATAGTATGCCATTAGATAGGGATCCTTAAATGCAACAAGTATATCTAACGGGGCAGGCACGAACTAACACGAACTTGTAATAACGGAAAAGAGTTGTAAATTAGACTGTTGTTGAGCAAGAAGGCTTGTTTTTCTACTTCGTATAATAAAGAATTTTTAGACTATACAGATGGCGTAACGCAATTTGAGTAATCAAGATTGCGAATGGATAAGCCCGTACTCTAACTCTCAGCCTGAGGCTAATGCGCCTTTGGCTCAAAAAAGTGTTATTTGCAGTTTGACTTATCAGTCGGGTAATAGAAGTTCACTCCAGAAAATTGGTGTGTTACGGTATCACACTTCTCTGAAGTGTCTGTTTATAGGAGCTCCACTCCTTATATGAACCAGAGGTTCGTTAAACAGATTCCAATAAAATTGAGTGATACAGAATTCTCCATGATAAATCGGGGCTAACCCTAAAAACATCTACTTTGCAAATCTCGTTCAGTAACCAAATTAAAGGAGAGCCAAAATTTTAGCTCAAATTATTTCTAAACGCAGCAAAGGTATTTTGCTGATTTACATAGCAATTCTGATAACTGGCATCATTGCACTGCGAAATATTCCGATAGAAAAAATCCCAGAAGCATCATACCCCAGAATTTCTGTGGCTACCAGATGGTGGGGCGCATCTCCTGAAAATGTGGAATTCTATGTCACCTCTGTAATAGAAAGCGAACTTGCTCAAATCAAAGATGTGCGGGACATAAATTCATATTCTCATGATGGCTATAGCAGTATTACTGTGGAATTCTCCCCCAAAACCAAAATGGACTTCGCGTATATGCGTGTAAACGAAGTCTTATATCAACTGGAAGATAAATTACCTGAAGATGTTGATTACCCACAAATTATCCCATATATGCCACAGGAGTATGAAGAAGAGGAATTCTTATCCGCTGGTATTTATAGCGGAACACTGAATAAATTAGAACTCGCTGGATTGGTAGAAGATAAAATCAAACCTGCTATTACCAACATTAATGGGGTATCAGGTGTTAAACTGGTAGGTATCGTAGAAAAGGAAGTGAAAATCTCTTTTGATAACAAACTGCTGAAGAGTTTAGGTTTAACTGTTATCAAAGACATTTTACCTATTCTTCGCAACTATCGTGAGATATATTCTCTTGGTGAATTAATTCGAGGAAATCAAAACTATACACTGATATTGAAAACAGGTCTTTCCACTATTGAAGAGATGAAGAAGTTAACGATTCTAACCAGTGATGGCAGAAAATTCTATCTTAGCGACTTAGCAAGAATTGAGTGGGATATTTCAGAACAAAAACAGAGTTTGTTTCGTCTGAATGGCAATAATGTAATACAGCTACAAGTTTTCAGAGAGCCAGGGACCAATGTCTTATCTTTATCTAACAAAGTAAAAGCAGAACTGGAAAGGTTATTCGCAACGCCTGAATTGAGCTTGCTTCAATATCAACTGCTAACTGATAATTCAAGAAATGTTAAGGAAGACCTTATACATCTTTTTTATCGTATTATTTTTACTGTCTTAATAATTTTCCTTGTTTTGCTTTTCTTCTTCCACAAATGGAGACCAGCCATCATTGTATTAGCTACTATATTCTTTGAAGTTTTAATTACACTTAATGTTCTTTATTTTACCAAACAAACGCTTAATTATTTCACTCTCTGTGGATTTGCTCTTGCTTTTGGCTTGCTGGTGGATAATGCAATTGTGGTTTATGAAAATATTCATAAATATTTGCGTGACAAATTTGATTATTTTACAGCAGTAAAAACTGCAATCAAAGAAGTTAAATGGGCAATTATTGCTGCCACTATCACAACAGTATGTGTCTTTATTCCATTCATATATCTACAGAAAGAGATACAAGTTTTGTTGATTCCTTTTGCAATAACAGTGGGCATTGCACTACTCTCCTCAATAGTAGTCTCGTTAACTTTTATTCCATTATGCCTGAAAGCATTTTATATAGAAGAAGGTAGAGAATGGGGTGAACTACCTTCACGGAAAGGAAAGGAACGATTTTCAACCTATGGTAAAGTCTTAAGTTTCTTTCTCCAACATCGCACAATTCCGCTGATGGTTGCTTTAGGGGTGTTTAGTTATGCACTCTATATTTTCATCAGTGATGTTGATAAAGGAAAATTTTTCCAATTTGACTTCCCGGATTATGTAGCTATTTATGTATACCCACCTGCAAATGCTAAACTGGAAACAGTTGATGAAATTGTAAAAACATTTGAAGATATTATTAAAGAAGCACCACAAAATAAGTTGAAATATTTTCAATCAACCATTACACCTCGTTGGGCAAATATAAAGATATATTTTCCGAAAGAGGTGCTGAAAACTGCCTATCCTTATGTATTGCGAGAAAAATTAGTGGTGCAGAGCAAATATTATGCTGGCATTGAAGTAAGAGTATGGGGGTTGGGACCTCTTTTCTATGGTGGTGGTGGAATTTTTTACCGCCATTTTGATCTGGCCGGATATAATTATCTAAAATTATGCGATATTGCTGAAAATTTTGCTATGATGATTGAAAAGAATCCCCGCGTCACAAATGTAAAAATAGGGAGCTCCTGGGGCAGGCAAATAAGACAACTAAATATTGAAATCAAGCAGGATATTATTTCCCAATTTGGTGTAAGTCCAATTGAGGTTTTACAGCAATTATATTCTTTACTTAATAAAAATAGAGTAGGTAAAATAACAACTTATGAAGATGAATTCAATATAAGATTACAGCCATCAGAGGAAATTAATCTTAAACAATTAGAAAATCTGATATTAAACTTTTATGGCAAAAATCTGAAGTTGAAAGAAATCGCTGATATTCAATTAATCAAAGGACCGTATCGGATAGTGAGAAAAAACCAGGAATATCAAACTCAAGTTGAGTATGAATATAGAGGTCCTTATCGTATGTTTGAAGAATTTGAGAATACTGTTTTGAACTACACTCATCTGCCAGAAGGGTATCACTTTATTGAGGAAAAAGAGGAACTTGCTGGTTTTAGCAAATTTATAGAGAATACAAAGCAGGTTATCTTTATTTTAGCACTTACAATTCTATTAGTTTACATAATTCTTGCAATGTTGTTTGAATCTTATTTGCAGCCATTTGTAATTATGCTAACTTTACCTTTAGCCTTTGTCGGGGTAAGTTTTACCTTTTCCCTTTTTGATTTGACTTTTGATTCCTCTGCTTTTATCGGAACTATTCTGTTATGTGGAATTGTGGTAAATAATGCGATTATTATGGTAAATCGTATAAATCAATTAAGGGAGAACTCTAATAATTTAAATCAATCCATTATTACAGGCGCAAAAGAGCGACTCAGACCAATCTTGATTACCAGCATCACTACCATTTTTGGTTTAATGCCATTTATTCTATATACCCCAGAAACTGGTGGTGGGGATATCTGGAATATTCTTGCTTATGCTACTGTGGGCGGACTTACCACTGCTACTTTCTTTACTCTATTTATTATCCCTGTTTTTTATAATTTTTTTGAGAGAATAAAAGATTTGTAAGTTAAGGGATTGAAAGATTGTAGAGATGACCAACTACGAACCTATGTAATACCCCGATATATTCATCCTTGGGATTGAAAAAGTATATCCGATATAGGGATAAAATTAACCCTGAGTATCTCTACCATAGGGCAGATCCGCCCTTGGTATGATGCCTTAGGCATGAACGGATACTTTTTTGGGAAACCACCCAATATTTTTTTTACCTTTACATTGACAATAAAAACCAATTTTAAAATTTTCAAGCAAAATTAATGAATGAGTATTTAGATGAAGGTTTGTATTTTAGCAAGTGGTAGCAAAGGAAATTCAATATTGGTTGCTGGCAGTAAGACGAATATTTTAATAGATGCGGGTCTTTCTTGCAAGCAAATATTAGAAAGATTAAATCAGGTTGGAGTAGATGAAAACTCAATCAAAGCATTATTTATTACGCATGAACATTCTGACCACATAAAAGGTGCTGGTCCTATCGTGCGAACATTAGGCATCCCGCTTTTTATAAATCAGTTAACTTTTAATGATGATGATTACCGTCTTGGAAAAATAGAAAAAGTCAAAATCTTTGAAAACGGTTATCCATTTACTTTTAATGAATTCTTAATAGAACCATTCTCTGTTCCTCATGATAGTGCTGATAATTCGTGTTTTAAAATTTCTGAAAGAGGTTCGCTAGGTAAACTAATAATTCTAACAGACCTTGGATATCCTACAAAGTTAGTAAAAGAAAAATTAAAAAATCCTTCAACAATTATTTTAGAAAGCAACCATGATTTTGATAAACTAATAAACGGTCCTTATGAATGGTGGTTAAAGCAAAGGATAAAAAGCAAGAATGGTCATCTTTCCAACTCACAAGCTTGTGAATTAATAAATGAAATTATCCATCCTAGTCTGAAAAATATAATTTTAGCTCATTTGAGCGAAGAAAACAATGAGCCTGAAATTGCAAAAGCAGAAATGATGAAAATTTTGAAAGAAAGAAAATCCGATTGTAACCTATATATCGCATACCAAAATCATCCAACAAATTGGATAGAAGTGTAAAAATATGATTCCCTATATACTTTTATTGATCTCTTTTGTATTATTAGCCAAAGGTGCAGATTTCTTTATAGATGGTGCTTCAAATATTGCAAAGCATTTTAGAGTTTCACCATTATTTATTGGACTAACTCTTGCAGCAATAGGCACAAGTGCACCTGAAGCTGCAGTTAGTATAAAAGCGTCTATTATTGGTGTTAATGGCATAGCATTAGGAAATGTTGTCGGTAGTAATATTGCAAATATCTGTCTTGCAATTGGAATTGCCGCACTTATAAAACCTTTATTTTTTGAAGATAGCACGATCAAAAAAGAAACTCCATTTATGATTTTTATAACAATATTGATTTTAGTTTTTGGAATAAATTTTTCACAACCGCAAAACAAATTCATTCAAATCTCAAGAATAGAAGGTATTGTTCTTTTGCTTTTATTTATTGGCTTTGTTTTCTATTTATCAAAGATGGCAGTTAATGACAGGAAGAATATCACTTCTCAAAAATCGGATGATAATATTTCAATTTTTAATAATATTTTTTTTACAATAATAGGCGGAGCTTTTATTGTTTTAGGAGGTCATCTCGCTGTGGAAAATGCAGTTAAAATTGCTGAAGTTTGGAATGTTAGTGAAAAAGTGATAGGAATATCTGTTGTTGCATTGGGAACCTCTATTCCTGAGATAGTCACATCTATTGTAGCAGTAACAAAAGGGAAAATTTCTATTGCTATTGGAAATATAGTTGGTAGTAATATTTTTAACATCTTATTTGTATTGGGAATTGCAGCTACGATTAGCCCAATTACCCTTGAAACAAGTATAATTAATGATATGTTAGTCTGTCTTGGAATATCTGTCTTGTTTTTTATATTTTCAAAGATAAGAAATAATATTAGCAAATTTCACGGGATTATATTCATCACTTTTTATATTTTATATATTATTTTCTTGTTTAGTAAATGAAAAAATATAAAAAAGTTGCCATTTATTTTTAATAGTTTATAAGATAATAAAAATTAAAATTAAGAGATGGAATCATGGAATTTTCAAATCTATTAGTAGTAAAAAATTGGAAAAATAACGGATTAGGAAAGATTTGTTTAACAGATGCTCTCATTTCTGAAAAATCTGATGATAATATAATTATTGATTGTAAAGGTCTTATTGCTTACCCTTCATTAATTAATATCCACGACCATCTTGTTGGCAATTGGATTCCCAAAGGCGCTCCAAACCGTCCTTATAAGAATACATCTATTTGGGTAGAGGATATGAAAAAATCTGAATCTGTTTTAGAAAGAAGTAATTTTTGGAAAAGTAGTATTGATGACCTAACAAAGAATAATGGGATAGCAATGGCAATGTTGGGTGTTTATAAGAATATCTTTTCTGGTGTTACAATTGTGCAGGATCATATACCTAATCAGAAAAATGCTTACTATAAAGCTTTTCCAATCAAAGTGATTTCAGATTATCGTCAGGGACATTCTATTACTCTAAAAAATTGGTGGGGTGGTGGGGAATTAGAAGAAGAAATGAAAATGACGAAAGGGAAAATCCCATTTATCATTCACTTATCAGAAGGTATAGATGAAGTAGCAAAATCAGAATTTTCAGAGTTGGAGAAATTGGGGTTGCTTAAGAATAATTCTATTCTGGTGCATTGTACAGCTTTGACCAAAACTGAATTGAAAAAAGTTAATGATATTGGAGCAAGCATTGCATGGTGTCCAAATTCTAATATTTTCTTACTTGATACAACCCTTGACTTTAAAACTGTTTTTGATTTGAATATTAATCTATGTATTGGAACAGATTCGACATTATCAGGAAGTATAAATATTTTGAAAGAATTAATTTATACTAAACAAACATTTACACAGATACCTTTTTCAATGCTATTCAAAATGGTAACTGAAAATCCAGCTAAAGCTCTAATACTGGATAATTATAATGGAAGGATTGAAATTAACAGAGATGCAAATCTTCTTATTACAAAAAAACTAAAAGAGAATCCCTATGAAAATTTATTGAATATTGATACACCTGATATTGAACTACTTCTATATCGTGGAAAACCAATTTTTGGAAAAGCTGACTTCCTAAAATATTTTACATGGAATCCAAAAGACTTTTACTTATTTGAATTAAATTCACAAAAAATGTTTGTAATAGGACATCCAGAAGATATATTAAATAAGATTGAAAAGAAATTGGGATATAAGAAACATTTTGATTACTTGCCATTCTAAATGAGGTATAAGGGTATAGGGGGGTAAGGATATAAGGGGTATTGTAGATTTTATGGAATTATCTGAAATATTTTACAGCATTCAAGGGGAATCATCATTTGCTGGTCTTCCCTGTATTTTTATAAGGCTTTCAGGATGCAATCTTCGTTGTTCATATTGTGATACAAAGTATGCATATAAAAAGAATTATGAACTTACAGTTGAAGAAATATTACAAAGAATCAAAGAACATACTCCTGTATCTTTAATAGAAGTAACAGGTGGTGAACCGCTTTTACAAAATGAAACTTACTTACTTCTGGGTAAATTGATTAAGAATAATTATCAGGTTTTATTAGAAACTAATGGTTCAATCTTATTAGATAAAGTTCCAAAAGATGTAATAAAAATTGTTGATATTAAAACGCCCGGAAGCAAAATGTCTGATAAAATGAAGTGGGAGAATATTAATTATCTAACTCCAAATGATGAGATTAAATTTGTTATCACCAATAGAGTTGATTTTGATTGGTCTGTTGAGAAAATATCTGATTATAAACTTATGAGATACAAAATTATTTTTTCTCCGGCTTATAATATTATAGAACCAAGAATCCTTGCAGAATGGATAAAAGAGGAAAAAATTCCTGTAAGAATGCAGTTACAATTACATAAGATAATTTATAATGATAAAATGAGAAAAGTTTAAGGAGACATATGCAAAATAAAATTAAGCATAATTCAACTTGCGGAAAGTTTGAAAGGTCTGATTGTTTGGTTAATATTGAACCTTATGACACTTTGAAAATTGAGATAAATAGTAAGGTAAAAAAGTTGTTTGGAAAGCAAATTGAAAAAACAATAAGGGAAGTTATAAAAGAAAAAAATATTGAGAAGATTTTTATAAAGATAGATGATTATGGTGCACTTGATTGGGTGATTAGAGCAAGATTGGAATGTGCATTGCAAAGAGCTGTATAGCCCTGCGAAGGTTCTAAACCTTCGCAAGGATAATGGGAGAACAATGAAAAATAGATTACGACGAACAAGATTATATATGCCAGGTAATAATCCAAATCTTCTACAAAATATTGGAGTTTTTTCTGCTGATACGGTTATATTAGATTTAGAAGATGCAGTTGCTCCTTCAGAAAAAGATGCTGCAAGGATACTTGTAAAATATGCCTTAAAAAATGTCAATTTTGGAAATTCGGAAAAAGGTGTTAGAATAAATCCACTTGATACTCCCTTTGGAAAAGAAGATGCTGAAATGGCAGTTCAAGCTCGTGCTGAGATTATTTTCTTACCTAAAACTGAGGATATAGAATCAGTATTAGAATTGGCGAATATCATTGGGAAAAAAGAAATATGGATTTCCCCAATAATTGAAACTGCAAAAGGTGTGTTAAATGCAAATGAAATTGCCTCTGCTAGTTCCAAAGTTGTAATGATATGTTTTGGTGCTGAAGATTTTACACGAGATATTGGAGCAGAAAGAACAAAAGAAGGAAAAGAACTATTTTGGGCAAGATCAATGATTGTTATGGCTGCAAAAGCAAATGGGATTCAAGCAAGTGATACTGTATTTTCTAATGTTGATGATATTGAAAGTTTGGAAAAGGAAACAATATTTATAAAATCTCTTGGTTTTGATGGGAAAGGTGTTATACATCCAGGTCAGATTGAACCAATCAATAAAGTTTTTAAGCCTACAGAAGAAGAAATTGATTATGCAAAAAAAGTTCTGGAAGCTCTTGAAACTGCAAAAAAACAGGGCAAAGGTACAGCCTCTCTTGGCAGAAAAATGATAGATAAGCCTGTGGCTGATAGAGCAAGAAGAATTATTCGAATGAGCGTGGAGCGGAAAGCGGGAAGCGTGGAGCGTAGAGCGTAGAGCGTAGAGCGGGAAGAGGAGAGCGAGGAGCAGGAAGCGGAGGTCGAAAAGCGAAAAGTGATGTATTATATTTTAAATAATCTTAATATTTGTTAAAAATTTTTACACCAATTTTCTGGGTTTGCCATCATTTTGGTTAACATACGACAAATGTGGTCATAATCGTCATGTAATTTGGTATACTCATCTTCTGCAAGATATTTACACTTTAACGCAAAGTCAAGCCAAACCTCTGTCTCTGCAGATTCAGTATCAGCATCGCTCAATTTACTAACAAAATGAGAAGGATATCGTCGTTTACGCCAAGCTTCAGCAATATTTCCGCATACAGAGCGAGAAGAACGAAGAATCTGGTCAGTAAGTGAGTATTTTTCTTTCATAGGCCATTTCTTAGAAAGCTCATAGATACACATTGCAGATTCGAATGCCAACTTGTAAACGGTAAGCTCTGTGTAATTCTGGACAAAATTTGTATTTCGTGAATGTTTCATAGATTTTGTTTTTTTAGTTACCATTTTATATATATTAACACTTTTTTTTACCTCTAATCTTTTCCTACCAAATTCTACGCATTACGCTCTACGCTCTACGCTTCCCGCTCTACGCTCCCCGAAATCTATCTTCGTAGATAATTCGGAGCCTCTTTAACAATTGAAACATCGTGAGGATGACTTTCTATTAGTGATGACTTGGATACTTTTGTAAATTTTGTTTTTGTTCTCATATCCTGGATATTTCCAGCTCCGCAGTAACCCATCCCGGCTTTTAATCCACCAATTAGTTGATATAAATATGCAGAAAGAGGTCCTTTATATTCAACTCTACCTTCAATACCTTCAGCTACTAATTTTTCACTTTTACCATTTTGGTTTGTTACTATATCATCTTGAAAGTATCTATCTTTACTCCCAGCTTTCATCGCACCTATTGAGCCCATTCCACGATAAGATTTATATCTTCTACCTTCATAAATAATATTTTCTCCTGGGCTTTCATCAGTTCCTGCAAAGAGAGACCCAATCATAACAGTATGCGCTCCAGCAGCAATTGCTTTTGCAATATCACCTGAATATTTTATTCCACCATCTGCAATAATTGGGACTTCATTTTTTGTACCCTTTGCACAATTCATTATTGCTGATAGTTGAGGAACTCCAACTCCTGCAATTACTCTTGTTGTGCATATAGAACCTGGACCGAGTCCGACTTTAACAGCATCAGCTCCTGCGAGGATAAGGTCTTTGGTTGCTTCACCAGTGGCAACATTTCCTGCAATAAAGTCTTGATTGGGAAACTTTGCTTTTAACTTTTTTAAGGCATAAATTGACTTTTCACTATGACCATGGGCAGCATCAATAACTATAACATCTGCGCCTGCATTAATTAATTCAGTAGCTCGTTCAAAAAAATCTCCAACAACACCGACTGCTGCACCAACTAATAATTGCCCTAGACTATCTTTTGCAGCATTAGGAAATTTTATATTTTTCAAAATATCTTTTACAGTTATCAGACCTTTGAGAATAAAATCATTATCAACAATAAGAAGTTTTTCAATACGGTTTTCGTGTAAAATATGTTTGGCTTTTTGTATTGAAATTCCTTCAGGAGCGGTAATAAGATTCTTTTTGGTCATTAATTCGGTAACTTTTTTTGATAAGTTTTCAGCAAATCTCAAATCACGATTAGTAATGATTCCAAGAAGTTTCCCATCCGACGGCTGGCGGATTGGAATACCAGAGATATTTTTCTCTAACATCAAGTTAAAAGCATCTTTTAAACTTGCTTCTGGTCCTAATGTTATTGGGTTTTTAATTATTATACTTTCTGACCTCTTTACCTTTCGAACTTCTGCAGATTGTTGATCAATAGAAAAGTTTTTATGTATGATTCCTATTCCACCTTCTTTTGCAATTGCTATAGCCATTCTTGATTCAGTAACAGTATCCATCGCAGAGCTGATTATTGGGATGTTTAAGTTAATATTTTTTGTTAATTTAGTAGTGACATCAACATCTCTTGGCACCACTTTAGACCTTGCTGGTATTAGCAATACATCATCAAAAGTTATACTTTCGCTTACTATCTTATTATTCATAAATACCTCGATTTAATTCGACACAGAAGAACACTGATAAGACTGATAAACACTGATAAATATTTTTGTTTAATTTTTTTTAATATAGAATTTATTCCGTGTTAATCAGCGTCTGCAATCTGTGTTTTTCTGCGTGCTATTGCCTTTTAATTCGACACAGAAAAACACTGATAATGCTGAAAAACGCAGGAAAAAATATAATTTTTATTATCAGTGTAAATCAGAGTCTTCAGTCTGCGTTTTTCTGCGTGCTATTTACTTATTGGAATATATTTTTCTCTTTATTTCCGGCTTTTTCCCGAAATTCAGAAGTAGACCAATCTCGTATTTTGTCGCTTTCAAATAATTTAATAGCTGTGCTTCATTTTCAGGAATGAGTTTTTCCTGGGCTTTTAATTCTAAAATGATCAAATCATTTACTACTAAATCTGCGAAGTATTCACCCACCAATTTGCCTTCATAAAACACTTTTATCGGTTTTTGGCTCTCAACAGATAAACCATTTATTATAAGTTCAATCTTTATAGCATTTTCGTATACTTTTTCTAAAAAGCCATATCCCAAAGTATTATAAACTTTATAAAAGCATTTTATTATCAATTCCGTTAATTCTGAATGTTTGTATTCCATCTCTCTTTCCTTTCTTTTTAATTCGACACAGAAGAACGCTGATAATACAGATAAACGCTGATAAGACAAATATTTATTTTAATAAAAAATATAGATTAATCAGCGAAAATCAGTTTCTTCAGTGTTTTTCTGCGTGCTATTTTGTGCTATTTTTAATACTCAAAACCACTTCCGGAGATGAATTCCCGAATAATCGAATTTCTTGGTATGGTTTTTTCTGGAATATTCAGAAAAAAGAAGAGCAGGTTAATAAGTCTTTGGACTTCACTATATTCATTTGATTCTGGAGGAACCTTTTGCAATGCAGGAATTGCATATTTTCTAAGAACACCCATTTCATATACTAATGCTGAATTAAACATTGCATCTGATTCTTCTTGAAATGTAAATACATATTTTTGCTCCCCAGCTTTAATAGAGTCCCATCTCTTTATAGTTTGATATGCAGAGTATCCTCTATAGAATGAATCCCTGACTATTCTGCGAATAATTCTTGTATCAGAAGTAGAGATACGATTATGATTATCAAGGTTTAGCTGTGTTAAGGCACTTACATAAATTTTATATTTATTTCTTCTTTCCAATTCAGGGCTGAGTTTATCGTTAAGTGCATGAATTCCTTCAATAAGGAGAATCTTATTGGAATTCAGCCTTAGTTTCTGACCCAATTTTTCCCTTTCCCCTTCAAAGAAGTCATATTTTGGGATCTCGACTTCTTCACCTTTCAAGAGATATTTAATATGCTTGTTTACTAAATTTTTATCTAGTGCATTAATAGATTCAAAGTCATAATCATTATTTTCATCCTTTGGGGTTTTACTTCTATCTAAAAAATAATCATCAAGAGAGATCATAAGAGTGGATAATCCATTAACTTTTAATTGAATTGCTAGTCTCTTGGAAAATGTTGTTTTTCCTGAACCTGAAGGTCCAGTAATAAGAATTAGTCTCACAGAATTACGTTTTTGAAAAATGTCCTCTGCTATCTGTGCAATTTTCTTCTCGTGTAAAGCTTCTGAAACTTGAATGATTTCATCGATCTGAAACTCTTCTACTTTCTGATTTAAAGTTGAAACATAAGATAGGTCAAGGATATTTCCCCATCGCTCATATTCAGTAAAAATTTTTAAAAGATTTGGCTGAGTCTGGAATTCTCCAATCCTATCTGGATTATCAATTTTGGGAAATCGAAGCACTATTCCCGGAGGAACATATTTTAAATCAAATATTTGTAAATAACCAGAAGATGGAACAAGCGGACCATTGAAAAAGTCACAAATATCTCCAAATTGATATATTAAAATTTTCTTATCACTATAGTATTTAAGGAAATTTAATTTGATATTATCGTTGGCAAAAATCTTTATAGCCTTTTGAATAGTAACTTCATTCATAATGAATTTTTCATCAGATGAAATTAATTCTTTCATTTTTCTTTTTAGTTTTGCGGTATCACCCTCAGTAAGAAGGAATCTTGAAAAAGTTTCGATGTAATACCCATCTGCAAGAGAATGTTTAACCTTAACTCGAGCATTTTGAAAAAGCTCATGAGCTGCACGAATCAGAACCATAGACAGAGAATCTTGATAAACTCTCATTCCCTCTTTTGTGCTAATATCCAGAATTTCAAGTGTGCAGTCAGATTCAATTGTTTTTTCTAAACTTACAGTCTTATTATTTATCTTTGCAGCTGTAATGATATATTTTTCTGCCAGAGGTAGATCCTTTGGAGAGCTTATTTTTTCCGTTTTAATAATTTCAAGAGGAGTGATTTTTTTATCAGAATTTATTACTTTCTTAACAATGTTGTTTTTTATTATTTTTATTTTCATGTTTTAATTCAAAAAATAGAGAATATTGTTGTCAAATTATAATTGGTTTATCTTCAAATAATTCTCCTGCTGGTTCAGATTTGCCCCGAAAGCCTTCGGGAGAACCTAAACATTTAAATTAATGGTTCAAGTAACATACTTGAACCAGCAATAGAGTTAAACTACTAAATGTTGAAATAAAAAACCCGAGTCGGGTTCTCAAAACTCGACTCGGGTTTTTGGTTTGAAAGTAGTGTGTTTTCAGCGGAATTAAATTTACTATTTTGTATCAGCTTTCATACAATCAATGCCTTTAAGATAATTTTTCATTGCTTTCCGCTTTCGAGACAGTTTACAGCAGCAGACTCGTTTTGAGAATATACTTTAATTGAAAATACGAATATGATTATTAATTAGAATAATATGTTTTTCATGATTTTCTTAATTTGAGGTTATCATTTTGATTTATCATATTCTTCTCTGGAGATAAATACAAATTTTTCAAATTTTCCCAGATTCTTTACATCATCAATTGTACCTGTGAACTCGACTTCCATTCCTTTTGTAAAATCTTGGTTTCTATATCCGGAGACAAAAACACCTGGTCTTTTTGTTAAAGAATTACCTTCTTTGTCAACAGCGATAATGTAAGAAAATAATGTTGCATGTTTAATGTCCTCATCAATCTTTACTTTTGTGATAAGTTGTAAGCGGGAAATGGAAGAACTATATTTAAGATTAACTGAAACTTCCTTTATCGTAAATGGATAATCAGCTTTTTGTTCAAACGGTAAATTTGTTAGCGGGTTGTTTGCCAGGTATTCCTTAACTGCTTTATCGGCTTCATCCTCTAATAAATCTTTCTCTTTATCAAGTTTAAAAGCTTTTGCTATGTCAGTACACTCTTTAATATTTTTCTCAATTTTATCAATCTTTTCAGTATAATTTTTAGCTATACCTGGTAATTTGCCAAGATATTTGTTACTGGTGGTTACACTACCTTCACCACCGCAATTTGCAAGAAAGATTATAACGCTCAAGCAAATAATGACTAATACAATTTTTTTCCCCGATGGATCGGGATTAAACATAGTTTTTAACATTTTAAACTCCTATTTTTATTTTTTTGTTTTGAGGTTAACCCCAGTAGAATAATAAAAGTTCAAATGGGAAGGCATCTAACGGGGTGGACATAATAATTTCACCCCGATTAATCGGGATGAATGCCTATCAAAGAAGTTAACCCCGTTAGATATCTCTGATATCTTGGGGTGATGTTTACCCGTTTGGATATAGAATGTTATCATATAGCAAAAAAGGTTAATGAATAACAGACATCTAACGGGGTAAACATTTCATAATTATTATCTTAATAAGAAAGATAATTCATCTAATTTAGAAATTTGTTTTGTGTGATTCTCAAAAGTATTTTTGTAAAATAGTCTCAAAATCTTTATTTATCCTCCGTAAAATTTATTTATGTAATTTAATATATTATAAAATTTTTTGTCAAATTTTTTTTATTTTTCATGGAAAATTACATAAGAAACGAATTATCCCGATAGTCGGGATATTCCATCGCTAATTTTTTATTAAGAAAGATATGTTTCCCCCTCAAGAAGATAGACGAATTTGAATACATTCTTCCTTCTTTGGCAAGAAGAATTGTAAGAACAGCACTTAAAAGTTAAATGGAAGGCTTATGAATATGAATAACTTATTAACCGGTTTAAAACAATATAATTAATTTTCAAACTAATAACTTAGCAGCTAATATACTTTATTTAGAACAAAAAAACATTCTACACCAGATTGGCAATATGAGCATATATAATAGCCATTTATCCTCATTATAAAGTTCGATTATGATTTGTAAGGGATAAATCAGCCGTTCCTCCAAAATTCATAAAGCAGATTTCACGAACACTGATGAATAAGTTGTTTAAGAGAGAAAATCCTGACTGAAGTCAGATATGCTGGTTGAATTATTTGCCATCGCAATGAATTCGATGGTAAAAGTTTAGTTTGAATCAAGTTATACTATTAAGCCTTCAATTAAATGAAGTGGAAGGATATGTTAGAATATATTCGTTTCCGTTTTTATCTGCGGCATATAGGGTGCGAATAGTGTTTTTCAGAACAGCTCTTTTTATACTACTCTTTACAAATCCCGAGATTGGTAAAAAAAAGGATTTTCATTTCCGACCAAAGCCGTGGAAATGAGAAAAAAAATGATTAATTGATATTGAAACTTTTCAGAAATTTTTTTTGGGTAGTTTAATACTGAGTTCACTATAAAAACCCGCTAAATTCACCCCGTTAGATACTCTTGTCCCGTCCCAATTTATCGGTATGTGATTCTATCTAACGGGGCAGGCACTAAATACACAAAAAAGGTCTATATAAATTCAGCCCGTCTGGGCGCCTGTCTAGGCTTGGCCTAGCCAAGACTGGCCGAGCCTGATAATATCAATGTATTTTTTCGCGTATTTCGCGGGTAATACCTTTTTAGACTGGACTCAATACTTTTTCATAAAAGATTTGACAATGAAATAGTTATTTTTATATTTTAGTTATAAATTTGTAATAGTTTCAAATATGAAAAAAATAAAAGAAATTTTAGATCAAACTAATATAAAGCCAACTTATGAAAGATTAAGAATAATCAAATATTTTGAAGAAAATAACAATCATCCAACTATTAATATGATATATAAGGAAGTTGTAAAGGATATTCCCACTATCTCAAAAACAACGATTTACAATGCTCTTAATCTGTTTGTTCAAAAAGGTCTCGTTTTGCCGTTAGTCATAACAGGAACAGAAGTACGATACGATAGAAACACAAAACCGCATCATCATTTTTTGTGTGAAAAATGTAGAAAAATTTACGATATAAATATTGAATGCCCATATTTTAAAAAAGGATATGTTGATGGACATAAAATAACTGAGCTACATGGTTATTTTAAAGGGACATGTAAGGAATGTCTGAAAAAAGAAAGTAATTTTACTTTGTCAGTCAGATTACAAAAGCGAGTGGGTGAACCCACACGCTAAGTCAAAAAAAGCGTTCTAAAGAACGCTATTCAAAGGACGCTTTAGCATTCTTTTATTGACTCAGCGTCGGTGTTTACACCGTCGCAACCTTGACAAAGTAGAAGTAAAAAGGAGAAAGAAATAAAATGAACCCAAAAACATTACATAAAATTAGTTATGGATTATATGTTGTATCATCCAAGAAAAATAATAAGATAAATGGACAAATTGCAAATACTGTATTTCAGATAACATCAGAACCGCCAACCGTTGCAGTTAGCATAAACAAAGATAATCTCACTCACGAATTTATCAAGGAAAGTAAGGTCTTTACTATTTCAATTCTGTCAGAAGATACCCCAATGAAATTCATAGGACTTTTTGGCTTTAAGTCAGGAAAAGATTTAGATAAGTTCAAAGAAGTATTTTATAAACTTGGTGTAACTAATGCACCTGTAGTTTTAGAGAATGCAGTTGCTTATTTAGAATGTGAAGTTATAAATAATTTAGATGTAGGAACTCACACAGTTTTTATAGGAAAAGTGATAGATGCAGAGATTATTAATGATAAGAAACCGATGACTTATGATTATTATCATAAAGTTAAAAAGGGCAAGGCACCAAAAACAGCACCAACATATATTTCCGAAGAGAAGAACAAGAAAATGGAGGTAAAGAAAATGCAAAAATATGTATGTTCAGTTTGTGGTTATGTATATGACCCAGAAGTCGGAGACCCGGATTCTGGGATAGAACATGGAACACCATTTGAAGATATTCCTGATGATTGGGTCTGCCCTGTTTGTGGAGTAAGTAAAGATATGTTTGAATTGAAGGAGGAGTAAGTATGGCTGTAAAAGAAATTAAGTCAGGAACATACTTTGTAGGAGCTATTGATTGGGATAGAAGATTATTTGATGAACTCATTCCTCTTCCAGACGGCACAAGTTATAATTCTTATCTGATAAGAGGAAGTAAAAAAATAGCATTAATTGATACGGTTGACCCTCATAAAAAAAATATTCTTATAGAAAATCTTCAAAAATTAAATATACAAAAAATTGATTATATAATTGCAAATCATGCGGAACAAGACCATTCTGGGGCAATCCCCAAAATATTGGAACTTTATCCGAATGCAAAAGTTGTAACCAATCAAAAATGTAAAAATATGCTAATGGATTTGCTGCTAATTCCAGAAGAAAAATTCATTATTGTAAATGATGGAGATACAATCTCATTAGGTGATAAGATACTGAAATTTATCGTTGCTCCCTGGGTTCATTGGCCTGAAACTATGCTCACTTACTTGATTGAGGACAAAATTTTATTCCCCTGTGACCTTTTTGGTTCTCATCTTGCTACAAGCAATCTTTTTGTAAAAGACGAAGTAAAAGTTTATGAATCTGCAAAACGATATTATGCAGAAATTATGATGCCTTTCAGAAATAACATCAAAAAGCATATTGAAAAAATCAGCAATCTGCATATTGAAATTATCGCTCCAAGTCACGGTCCTATTTACAATAAGCCAGAATTCATCATTAATGCTTACAAAGACTGGATTTCTGATGATGTAAAAAATGAAGTGGTTATCCCTTATGTTTCAATGCATGGAAGTGTAGAAAAAATGGTGAACTACTTCATAGATGCTTTGATTGAGAGAGGTATAACTGTAAAACCATTTAATTTAACAAAGACTGATATTGGAGAATTGGCAATATCGCTTGTTGATGCTGCAACCATTGTGATTGCTTCACCGACAGTTTTAGTTGGTCCTCATCCTGCTATTGTAAGTGCTGTTTATCTCGCAAATGCGTTAAGACCAAAAGTAAAATTTGCATCAATAATAGGTTCTTATGGATGGGGTGGAAGGATGATTGAACAAATTACAGGAATGCTTTCTAATCTTAAAGTAGAACTCCTTTCAACAGTATTAGTAAAAGGACACCCTAAAGAAAGTGATTTCAAATCATTAGAAAAATTGGCATTTGAAATTGCTGAAAAACATAAAACAATTGAGAAAATTAATAGCACACAGAAGCACACTGACTAAAGCACTAATTGACACAGAGAATAGAAAATATTGTCAGTGTTTTTCTACGTATTATCTGTGTTTTTCTGTGTCTAATTATTATTAATCGGAGGATAAAAATGAGTAATATATTCAATGCAAGTGAGATCTATCAATTTGCAATACGAATTGAAGAAAACGGCGAAAGATTTTATCGCTTGATGGTTGAAAAACTAGATGAGCCAAAAGTTAAAGAATTGTTTACTTTATTGGCAGATGATGAAGTAGTTCATAAGAAAAGATTTAAAGAAATGTTATCACAAATTGAAAACTATGAACCACCCGAAAGTTATCCTGGTGAATATTTTGAATACCTGCGAGCCTATGTTGATAATGTACTTTTCTCTATTAATAAGTTTGATGAAGATGTTGAAAAAATACACAACGCTTTAGAAGCAATTCAATTTGCCATAGATAAAGAATTAGATTCTGTCCTATATTATCAGGAGATAAGAAATGTCGTAAATACTCATCAAAAGAAATTAATTGAAAATATTATTGAAGAAGAGCGACAGCATGTAGTAAAATTGTCCGAGATTAAGAGGAAAATAAAATGAGCCACATCATGGCAGAAGTCATAACGCTTCGCTGTCATAATGCTCACTTCGTTCGCTGCCATTAGGTCATTAGGTAGGTCATTGGATTCAGACTACAAATGACGCTACGACCTCGCTTCGCCGTAGCCTGTCCGCCGTAGAACTTCGGAAGGCGGGCTATGCGAAGGCAAGAGTAGCTTATAACTATTTATGACAATTTGCCAATTGGCGAATCATATGACTTTCCGAAGTAGCATCTGACTATTTATTTTGTGTGTTTTTGTGTGATTTCGTGGCTAAATAATGGAGGTTAAGATGACAAAAAAAATAGAAATCTACAAATGTGATATTTGTGGAAATATTGTGGAAATGCTTCACAGTGGTAAAGGACAACTCGTCTGCTGTGGAAAACCTATGAATCTTATGCAGGAAAAGACAGAGGATTCATCCATTGAAAAACATGTCCCATTTATAATAAAAGAAGATAAAAAAATTACAGTTAAAATTGGCGAAAACACTGCGCACCCAATGGAAGAAAAGCATTATATTGAATGGATTGAGTTACTTGTTGATGGCAAATCTTACAGGCAGTTCTTAAATCCCGGAGATAAGCCAGAAGCAGAATTCAATGTTGAAGGTGAAATAATCTCAGCAAGAGAGTATTGCAACATTCATGGCTTGTGGAAAAGTTAAAATATGTAGTGTTTCGATTCCATCGGGACTCCAAAATAGATATGAAAAATTCTAAGAGAATAACACACCCCGTCCTCTGATTGGCATCAGAGTCCACCCCTCTCAAGAGTGGATTTATTAATAATTCCCCTCTAATAAGAGGGGAAAAATTCTCCGCAGGAGAATAAGGGGTGTGTTAATAAATATATTAGTTCAATTTTAACCTATTTTGCAGAAAGCAAAAACAAAAAATAACTTAAGGAGACAAATAAAATGAGAATCCTAAAAGGAACAAAAACAGCAGAAAATTTAATGAAATCCTTTGCTGGTGAATCGCAAGCAAGAATGCGTTATACTTATTACGCTTCTGTTGCCAGAAAAGAAGGATTCAGACAGATTGAAGAGATTTTCATGGAAACTGCTGATAATGAAAAAGAACACGCTAAGCTTTTCATGAAACAACTTATCAAAAATGGTTTGAATGAAAATGTAGTTGAAATTAATGCAGGTTATCCTGTTGCTTATGCTGATACTTTAAAAAATCTGGAGTATGCAGCAAATGGTGAAAATGAAGAATGGACAGATTTATATCCTTATTTTGCAAAAGTTGCTGAAGAAGAGGGTTTCACTGAAATTGCAAAAACATTCCAATTAGTTGCTCTTGTGGAGAAAAGACACGAGGAAAGATACAGAAAATTACTCAAGAATGTAAAAGAACATACTGTATTTAAAAAAGATTGTAAGGTATTCTGGAAATGTAGAAATTGTGGTCATATTATTGAATCTATTGAAGCACCGGAAGAATGCCCTGTGTGTGCCCATCCGAGAGAATATTTTGAATTGTTTGTGGAGAATTACTAAGGTTGGGATTTAATAAAAACATTTTCGCTGGTTCAGGTTTGTAACCTGAACCAATCATTTCAAACATATGGTTCAATTTACAAAATTGAACCAGCTTCGGAATTATGGTGCTAATCTTAATATAATTTCATTTATTGTTATTTCAGATTAACATCAGATTTAAATCTGGCACGAAACATAAGAAAACATTTTATACTAACCTTTTCCAAAGGATTAACCTCTGGTTGAAACGGTTTATTACTTTTCCTCGGTAATTTAAGTAAATTATTTATAAATGAAATTTGTAGTATTTATTAAAGGTTATCTAATGGCCTCGAGCTAAGCTAAACTGCAAAGTTCCATCATTTCATTTTCGCCCAACCCGCGGCGTCAGCTTCAGCGAGGTGTTAGACTGCTTATACAACGGAATAAAATCTAAAAGATTATAGTAAAACCCATT
Source organism: Candidatus Cloacimonadota bacterium (assembly GCA_023129415.1). Taxonomy (GTDB): domain Bacteria; phylum Cloacimonadota; class Cloacimonadia; order JGIOTU-2; family JGIOTU-2; genus JAGMCF01. The sequence goes on along the minus strand of JAGMCF010000009.1, from coordinate 1,678 downwards.
ATTGAGGATTCGAATATTTAACATCAGACTTTTGTTGAAATTTCAACATTCCCGTCTGGGCGCCGAGACTGATAAATTTGTTTGTAATTAAATATATCAGGCTTTTTTCAAAGATCTTTTTTTTAAAATTTACAATAAACTTATAAGCAGTCTAACGATTGAGCTAAGCTGCGGCGTGAAACGCCGTCAGCTTCAGCGATTTGTTATACCTATTTGTTCTTTTCTCGTTTTCGTTGGTCACTTTGTAACTTATTGTAATAGTCGATGATGTCGCTCTTGTGTTTAGCACGCGTGATTGATCGGAATAATTTGTCCAGTTCCTCAATTCCAGATTCCTTCTTGATCATATTTTTTGTATCACGCAAATGTTCCCATACGCGCTGTATTTCTTGTTCTTTCTTTATCTGCAGCTTCTATGTAATAAATGTCTTCTACGCCAATCATTAGAGTCATGTATTGAATGATAATATGCTCATTAAGATAGAAAGAATTCTCGTCACCGTATTTGGCGAGATCATGAACTGCACTCGAAACTATGTCGTGACGTTCTTCTTTACTATATTTCTGATTTTCGATAAGGTCGGAAATGATTTCTGAACAAGCAATTACTTTGGAATATAATTCTTCATAGATCTGGATTCGTTTGTCGAATATACGGGATGAGTAAGTTTCTATTCTATTGCGACGTCTGAAGTACTCAGTAATGAGTAGTCCAATGAAAACACCAAGTAGACCGATAAATGCAGTTTCCATATTTAATTATTCTTTAAGGTATAACTATTAATTATACTACCTTCTGCAGTCTAACTTTCTTATCATATTAGTTAGCATTTTACTACAAGGTAATAAGTTATAAAAATATACAAATGTATAAAATACCGCATTGTTTCATCATTACTAATTTATTTGTCCCGTCCCGATTTATCGGGATGGGATTTATTTCATTAGGAATATTTCTAATGAAAATTTAATATATTTCCTTACAAAACAAATATATGATGTCAAGAAAAAATATGTTAATTTTAATCCAGATTATTTTGCTGGTTCACCCCGTTAGATAATAGTAACTTTCGCTGGTTCAGGTTTGTAACCTGAACCACTCATTTCAAACATATGGTTCAATTTACAAAATTGAACCAGCAATGGTAAACTTAAAACTGTCAAATTATCTTTTAAATGCTATCTAAACTGAAAAATTCAGATCCCGCCAGTGTTTCTGGCAGGTAAAGTGGTGGTTAGGCATTTCTTAATTTCTTCAATAATTTATTGTACTCTGAATGCGAACCAATCCAGAACCAAATTATTTCGTTGTCTTGAATAATTCCAACTGCACGATAATCTCTTGTAATCCGAACCGAGAATATTGGACGAGTCGAATGTATCCGCTTAAAATGCAAACTCGGATAATATGAATCACGAAGAAACAGCCTATATGCCTCTTTTGCCTGTTTCTTGATCGCTGCAGGTAATTCAGCATAGCACTTCCAAAAGCGATCTGTCGTCGTTGATTTCATAGTTTATCAATATCCAATGGCGTCGTTTTCCCTTGCCTATGAGCCTCAATCGCTTCGTCAGCAAGTCGACCAAGTATGTCTTCAGAGCCAGCAAACGCTCGATCCCATTTCCTTTCAGCTTCAAGTTCTTCCAACAGCCATTTCGCCAACGTGTTTTGCTCAAT
>JAGMCF010000089.1 GCA_023129415.1 Candidatus Cloacimonadota bacterium | reverse complement strand
GGAACAGAGTTCCGTGTTACAAAGGAAATAGAGTTACCAAGTGCGAAACTTGAGTTAATTAATCAGTAAATTTTGATGGAATGCAAAATATCTTTGCCATTATGCCAAAGGCAGATCAGCCACTTGCGGAAAAAACAAATGTTTTTTTGTAATACTATAAAATAAGAAGTTATTATCTAAGGAATATTAATGAAACTCAAAAAGCAATTAGGTCTTCTTGAAGTATTTTGTATTGCTGCAGGAGCAATGATAAGTTCAGGGTTATTTGTTTTACCCGGCATTGCTTTTGCCAAATGTGGTCCTTCTGTAATTGTCGCATATTTAATTGCTGGTATCATCTTTATACCAAGTTTATTATCAAAAGCAGAACTTGGAACTGCAATGCCCAAAGCTGGTGGGAGTTATTTTTTTATTGAAAGAAGTATGGGACCTGCAGCAGGTACATTGGGCGGATTAGCCAGTTGGTTTAGTCTCGCTCTAAAAAGCGCATTTGCCCTTATTGGTATTGGAGCTTTTACTATTCTTATTTTTCCATCAATTACAGGAATGCAAATCAAAGTCATAGCTGTGGCTTTTTGCATAATTTTTACTATACTGAATCTTATAAGTGTTAAATTTACTGGAAAATTTCAGATTATTTTGGTGTTAACTCTCTTAGGAATACTTTTTATTTATAGTGCGTTTGGAATAAGAAATATAGATTTGAATAGATACATCCCGTTTTCGCCAAAAGGATTTGGCTCTATCATATCAGTGGTTGGATTAGTTTTTATTTCTTTTGGTGGTATTACAAAGGTAGCAAGTATAGCAGAAGAGATAAAAAATCCTAAAAGGAATTTACCATTAGGAATGTTTTTATCTTTTTTCATTGTTCTTATCTTTTATGCTTTCGTGGTGTTTGTAACTGTTGGAATTCTAAATCCACAGCAATTAACCAATTCCCTTACTCCTATATCTGATGGAGCTCGTGTATTTATGGGCTCATTTGGGGTGATAATTCTGGCTATAGCTGCACTTTTCGCTTTTTTCTCAACTGCGAATGCAGGGATTTTATCTGCTTCTCGATTTCCTCTTGCAATGAGTAGAGACCACTTGCTGCCTGATTTTTTTGGAAAGATAAGCAAGAAAACATATACTCCATATATATCAATAATTCTTACAAGTCTTTTTATGATTGTTATGATCTCCTTTTTAAATCTGGAGAATCTTGTGAAAGCTGCTTCAACAATGAAGATAATTCTATTTCTTTATGTTAATATTTCAGTTATTGTTATGCGAGAAAGCAAGATTCAGACATACCGTCCCTCATTTCGTTCACCATTATATCCCTGGATTCAGATAGGTGCAATTATTATATATGGGTTCTTAATTTTTAAAATGGGTAAAATCCCATTGGTTATTACTGGTTGTTTCATAGTCCTATCATTTCTCTGGTATCTGATTTATGTCCAATTTAGAGTTAAAAGGAAATCTGCTCTGATACATATTGTAGAAAGGATTACAGATAAGAAAATAGCAAGTTCTACACTTGTCAGCGAATTAAAAAGTATTTTAGTACAACGAGATGATATTGTTGAAGATAGATTTGACAAACTTATCAATAAATGCGAAATATTGGATATTGAGGAGTCAATGACTGCTGAGGAATTCTTTAAGATTATTGCGGGACATCTATCAAACAGGCAAAATATAAATGCAGATATGTTGTATAACCTTTTGATTAAAAGAGAGAAGCAATCAACAACAGCTTTACAACCCGGTATGGCAATTCCTCATATTATTATTGAGGGAAATAAAAAATTTGATATTATTTTAGCAAGATGCATAGAAGGTATCATTTTCTCTGAAGATTTACCCCCAGTTAATACAGTTTTTGTATTGATTGGTTCTCGGGATGAACGCAATTTTCATCTTCGGGCATTGATGTCAATAGCACAAATTGTACAAGATCCAAGTTTTGAAAGACGCTGGTTAAAAGCTAAGAATATTGAAGATTTAAGAAATATAATTTTATTATCAGAAAGAAAAAGAGATAAATAATGAAAGTAAAAAAGAAATTATATCGCGAATTGAAGAACCAGAAAATTGCTGGAGTTTGTAGTGGTTTTGCAGAATATTTTGATATTGATGCTTCAATTGTTAGAATTATTTGGGTGTTACTTACTTTAATGGGAGGAGCTGGGATTATTACATACATTATTGCAATTTTCATTATACCCAAGAAACCTAATGATTATGTCGAACTTGTTGTAGAAGAGAATAAAGAAAAAAAGAATTTAACTTTAAACAAAAAAGATAGAATTATCTTCGGAGTTTGTGGCGGCTTAGCAGAATATTTTGATATAGATTCTATTTTGATGAGAATAATATTTATTTTTCTTATTTTTTCGATTGGGTTTGGAATTCTTTTATATTTACTTTTGGCAATTGTGATTCCTAAGGAGCATGGTTAATTTGTCACAGAAAAACACTGATAGAAACTGAAGAACACAGATTAAGATATACATAGTTCTTTTTTCAGCGTTTTTCATTGCTTCAGCTTGCCCCGTTAAATTATATATTTAATGGGGTCTGCATACTTTTGTGTGCTATTACTTGTAATTAAACAATGAAACAATTACTATTTATAATTATTCCCATTTTGCTTTTTACTACAGCTTTTTCTCAGGAATATTTTTCATTATTGGATAAGAAAAAGATAATCAAAATAAAAGATAATACTGAATCTTATGATCTTGATTTTCAAAATATTATATCTAATTCAGAGAAGGTTATAGTTCAAAGTGATACACTCAAAAAAAACATAGATTACAAAATCTTTTATAAAGAGGGGAAAATTAAAATTTTTAAATTATATTTAGAAGATACAGAAATTATTGTTAGTTTTAAGGTTTTTCCAGAGGAACTGAAATATTCATTCTCAAAATTTAAAAAGAAGATAATATCTGATAAAAAAGATTATCGTCCAATAAGAATTAAAACTAAGAGTTCTAAATATCCTTCCTCATCTAATTTGAATATTTCTGGGAGTAAAAGTTTTTCTATTTCAGTTGGAAATCAGGAGGATATGGATTTTGACCAATCTTTATATTTACAACTTGATGGAGAATTGTCTGATAAAATATTTATCAAAGCTCAACTTTCAGATAATAACTCTCCTATCGCACCAGAAGGCACTACAAAAAAAATAAGTGAATTAGATAAGATGTTTATCAAAGTTTATTCAGGTAATTATGCACTTTCATTTGGGGATTTCTTTTGTAAATTTGACGATACTCATTTTGCAAATTATGAGTATAAATTAGAAGGTGTAAATTTCCAATTAGCTGGGAGAAATAAATTTGATATTTCAGCCGCAATATCCAATGGTGATTTTATATCTCACAAATTTTATGGTGTTGAAGGAAAGCAAGGTCCGTATTACCTTCCTGGAAAGAGTAGCTCGAATGTTAAGATTCTGTCTGGAACAGAAAAAATTTACTTTAATGGAAAATTGCTCTCAAGAGGAGACGATTATACAATTGATTACAATGAAGGTTCTTTAACATTTAAAAACAAAAATGTCATAACAGAAGATTCATATATTATTGCTGATTATGAATATTCAGCAGAGGATTTCCGAAGCAATTTCTATTTAGGTTCAGGAAATTTCTCACTTTTTGATAATAATGCTGAACTATTTTTTAAGATTTTATCCAATAACAATGATAAAGAAAAGCCTTTGAATTATACTTTTTCTTCTTATGATAAAGAGATTTTATCTCAAGCTGGTGATGATCCAACAAAAGCTCGTAAATCCGGTGTTGATTCTGTTGCTGTTGGTAGTGGAAATTATATTAAAGTTGATACACATTATGAATATATTGGATTTGATTCAACAGGGAATTTTCTTGTGAGTTTCTCCTATGTAGGAGATGGAAAAGGCTCTTATAAAAAATCTGGATATAATCAATATGAATGGGTAGGGGATGGAAATGGAGATTATATTCCAGAAATCCAATTGCCAATGCCAGAAAAAAATCTTAATCTTGATTTTGGTGCAAAATTGAATCTTGGTAAAGTTTCAATTTATTCTGAAGGAATAATATCAAATTATGATAAAAATAGCTTCTCAAAAATGGATGATGAGGATGATAATGGTTTTGCATTATATAATGAATTAAAATTTAAAAGTGATATTTTTAACTTCGGAAGAACTGAAAATTCGTTTTTCTATCAGTATATTGATAAAAATTTTCATCCATTAACAAGAACTGAATCCGCAGAAACTGAATATGAAAATTATCAATTTATTGAGGTAGATACTGTAGATGCCGTTCAATACGGTGGAGATATTAGGTTTGAAATTCAGCCAAAGGCTGATGAGCCTCTGGCTCAAAAAAACTGGGTAAAAAACAGAACTAAATTTTCTGAAAAAAATATGAAATCAATTGCTAAAAGCAGAAATCTTTCAAATCGATTTTCATACTTTCAAAATCGAGATTTTCCATATATTCCATCAATAAATTATAATTATTCACGCATATCAGAAGAATCTAATATTTTGAATAATCAGACTTTAAAACAGGAAGTTCATGATTTGAATGGAAATTATAAATATGATTTTGTTAATTTAATGGCTGGTTATTATGAAAGGAGATTTGAATCAGAAGGAGTATTCTCTCATGGAATAAAAATTGATAAGAACTTTTATAGGACCAACTTTGATTTTGGTAAAGTTAAGATGACTCTGGAATATGAACGCGAGAATCAAGATAGTCTTAATATAAACTGGCAGAAGTTTAAGCAAGCTGATTTATGGAAAGGGAATATTTATCATGGTGGCGAGAAATTCAACATAAGATCTGAATATTCACACAGAAAGAATACTTATTTCAATGGAATGCAAGACTCAAAATTTGATTTGATTAATACTCAGATTTCTATGAATTTTCTTAAAAGAAGTATTTATAATAGATTTAATTACAAAATAGGAAATCTGGAAATCTTTCCTAAAGTAAGAGAACTTGTTTTTGTAGGTTATGGAAGAGGCATTTATGATAGTCTTGGATTTTATCAGGAAGATGGTGATTATGATTATGAAATCACAAGAATTGGTAACCCTCAGCCTATCACAGAGTTGGAGTTTAATTGGAATATAACTTTAAACCCGGCTCGTTTCATTCCCAAGCTGGGGCTTGGGAACGAGGGAAAGAATTCGCAGTTTGTAAATTTATTAAGTAAATTGTTGTTTACATCTGATATTTCTATTCAGGAGAAATCCCGAACTCCACACAAAATGGATCTTTATCTATTACGGAAAAATGCTTTGATGAATAAAGATTACACTGATTATGGTTATCAAAAATTCAGAGAGCAAATCTGGTATAATATTAAAAAGAATAAGATTGTTACGAAACTGCTTTATGAGAAAACAAAAAAAATGGACAAACAGTATTTGGATGTAGATCAGAATATAATTTTTGATAAATTATGGCAGGATGAGTGGAATTTTGAGCTTAATTTATATAATATTAATAAGTGGAATTTAGAAAATGAGATTTCATATAAGAACCGAACATCAAATTATCAAACTGCGGATTTTTTGAAATCAAAAAATTATAGAATCTCAACTGACATCGGATATAAATTCAATTATAATATGATTTTTTCTACTGAATTTGGTTACGATTTTGAGAAAGGAAATAAGGAAGATGGCTCAGAATCATATCAGATTTATTCTTATCAAATTGAACCATCTTTTGTGTATAATTCTGGAAGTAAATATCATATTATGGCACAATTTTATTTTCAAAGTAATAAAAGAGAAGGTTCTGACTATCTTGCAAATGTTTTGATAAATAAACGGAATGGTATAATAACTCGTGCAACTTTGCAATTTGATTATAAGTTTAGTAAGTATATTACTGGATTTCTAAAATACTATACAGAAAAATATCCTGAATCTGAAGTTAGAAATCAGTTAAGGATGGAAGTAAGAGCGGATTTTTAAATTCGGAGTGCGGAATGAGGAATTCGGAATGCGAGAAGCGAAAAGAATCATTTATTAGAAAAACTTTATACCAAGTTTTAGAATTATAGAGAGATTTCCTTTAAACGGAAAGATAAAATTACTTTCGCAAAATAGGTATCGGTCATCTTCCAATTTAGTGTTGAATCCCATTCCCACCTTGGTAAAATAGTCATTTTGGGTGTAACCATAGTGGGTAGAGCAGTTTATTAAGCCAGGAGAATTTATCAAATCCTCAGACAATTCACAGACTTTACCAACTTTATATTTAATGTAACCAATGCTTGTTAAGAAATAGGGATAAATAAAAGAATCAAACTGCAGTCTTTGAAATTTTAGTCCAACAGAGAAATCAAAAACTTTAGATTCTTCACCAATTACATCCAGAATTCTTACTTCTGGGATAACAATATAAGAAAGGGGCTTCCCATTAAAACTAAATTGTGAATAGTTAAAATTTGAGAATATAAAGGCATCATTAAAGACTTTGTATCCTATTCCCCCGCCAATTAAAAATCCAGGGTCCCAATGTTTACCCAATTCTTCAGAGCTACTTGGAAGGTTTATTCCTGAATTGATAAAAAATTCAAGATTATCCTTTGCATTTATATTAGTTATAATCAGCAGAAAAAAGAGGGATAGGCTTATAATACCTAACCTGGACAAGCCCGTTCTCCGTAGTCCCGATATAATCGGGACGAAGGGTGAACCAGAACCAAAAAGGAATTTATTTAACCACATATTTACACCGATAATCACCGATTAAATTCATAATTCAAACTTAATAATTTCTTCCCGACAAGTCGGGACTAATGTCAAATAAAATGACAAAGCCCAAATGTCAAATCATATAAAAACAAAATTACTGAAGATTAATCCATTTATATTTGATATAAATTTTATTAGAAATTAGAAATTTGAGATTAGTCATTTAATTTTACTGAATAATTTTTTGCCAAAAATAACACAAATTTTATTGATAAGATACTAATTTTTTCTGTGAAATATAGCTTAAGGATTTCACATTCAGCCTTTCGCATTCCGAACTTTTTATATTACTCCTAACTTCTTTCCAATTTTTTCAAACTTATCTAATGCAAAATCTAACTGTTTATCAGTGTGTGTTGACATAAAACTTGTTCTTATCAAGCAGTCATTTGGTGGCACGGCAGGTGGAATAACCGGATTTATGAATATACCTTCATCAGCAAGCATTTTCCACATCTTAAAAGCAGTCATCATATCACCAACATGAAGAGGAATGATAGGGGTCTCGCTTGTGCCAATGTCATATCCCATTTCTTTAAATCCCTTTTGCATTTTGCGAGTGTTTTTCCAGAGTTTTTCAATTCTTTCAGGTTCACTTTTCATAATCTCTATAGCTGCTATCACAGAAGCAGCTGACGCAGGAGGTAAACTTGCACTAAAGATCAGGGGACGAGAGAAGTGCTTTAAATAGTGCATAAGAAGTTCATTACCAGCAATAAAACCACCAATAGAAGCTAATGATTTACTGAATGTGCCCATGATTATATCTACTTTATCAGTTAACCCAAAATGGTCGCTTGTTCCTGAGCCATTTTTACCAATAACACCAAGAGCATGAGCATCATCAGACATAACCTGCGCATTATATTTTTCAGCTAATTTGCATATTTCTGGAAGTTTTGCAATATCACCCTCCATACTAAAAACGCCATCTATAATTATAAGTTTTGGTGTATCTTTTACATTTTTTAATACCCTTTCCAAATCATTCATATCATTATGATTGAAACGCAACATTTTGCCATAGGATAAACGACATCCGTCTATAATACTTGCATGATCTAATTTATCAGTTATCAAATATTCGCCACGAACAACTATAGTTGCCAAAACACCCAAGTTCGCTTGAAAACCAGTTGAATATGCAAGAGCAGAATCTTTACTAACGAGTTCAGCTAATTTTTCCTCAAGCTCAATATGTATATCTAAAGTTCCATTAAGAAAACGAGAACCAGCACAACCTGTGCCATATTTTTTTATGGCATTAATAGATGCTTCTTTTACTTTTGGATGATTTGTTAAACCAAGATAACTGTTTGAGCCAAGCATTAAAGTTTTCTTACCATTGACAATAACTTCTGTATCTTGTTCAGAACTGATTACTCTAAAGTACGGATAAAAACCGAGTTTTTGGATTTTTTTTGCTTCAGTAAAATTTTTACATTTGTCATATAAGTTCATGATGACTCCTTTAAATTATTTTATGGGTTCTGCAAAATAAGCCTTTTTGACCTCACCTCAATCCTCTCCTAAAAGGAGAGGAAGTTGTTGGTTCTCCTTCTCCTTGCCCGTTCTCCGTAGTATCCATTCTCCGTAGCAAGACTGCGAAGGATGAACTACGAAGGATGAATAGGAGAAGGAGTTAGAGGATGAGGTTAAAATGTAAAATATTCCAATTATTATTGAGTCCGCTATAAAAAGTCATATTTATGTTTTTATAAACCGTTAAAACGGTTATAGGCAGGTTATGGTTTCATTAACACCCAACTTAAGTTGGGTGTTAATAAGAAGATAGAAATACCCAACCGTTTCAACGGTTTCCCAATTTAAAAGAAAATATCAAAATATTTCATTTTTGACCTTTTTAGAGCGGACTCATTATTAATTTTAATAGAATCTTCCATTTTGCAGATTTCATTTATTTTCAATTAGGAAGTCAGAAGTAAATAATATTTTCTATTCCTAATTAATATAATTTCATACCTTACTTCTTAAAATTTTTCATAGATTTTTTTTTATTAATATTGATGTCAATAAATAAAGGATTTTCTAATTTTCAAAAATATTGACAATTAACTAACTCTTTCATTTATATAAAAAATAATGAAAGCAAAAATAATTATTTCAACATTATTATTGATTTTATCATTAAATACCAATTTTCTTTCTGGTGATGACAATTATGAAAGGAAATCCATTGGTATTGTACTCAGTGGTGGAGGAGCAAGAGGTATCGCACATATTGGTGTTTTACGAGCATTAGAGAAACACAAAATCCCTGTTGATTATATTGGTGGAACAAGTTTTGGTGCACTCATTGCAGCTTTCTATGCTTCTGGGTATGATTCATATGAAATTGAAGAAATAATAAAAGATATAGATTGGGATATTGCTTTTTCTCCAACACAATCAAGACAACAATATTATTTTTATACAAGAAAATTCACTGAAAAAAATCTCCTGAAAGTTAGATTCAAAAATTGGAGACTTCAAATTCCAAGTGCGATTTCAAGTTCTCAGAGAATCCTTAATCACCTTGTATATTATTTTACTCGTCCAAATTTTGTTTCTAATGGTAATTTTCTTAAATTACAGATTCCACTTTTTATCTCAACCACAAATATTGTAAGTGGAAATAATAAAACATTTACCCAGGGAGACCTTATAAAAATTCTTCAAGCAAGTTTGTCTGTACCATTCTTATTTTCACCTGTTGAAATTGATTCTGATTTATATGTTGATGGTGGAATAACAAATAATCTACCTATTTCTGCAATAAAAGAGATGGGAGCAGATATCATAATTGCTTCAAATGCAACAAATTATTTACATTCACGCAATGATATGAAAAATCCCATAACTGTAGCTAATCAGATTATTAATATTATGATGTTTTCTAAAATTGAAAATGAATTAGAGCAAGCTGATATAATTATCCGTCCACCCCTTGAAGAAATATCTAATACTGAATTTAAGAGATGGGCTGAATTGATTGCTATTGGGCAAGCAACAGTAGAAAATAATATTGATACTTTACTTTCTTTAGTTAGAGATATTCCTGAGTATGCAGAAACACGCCTGGATATTCAAGAACAAAATATTAAGCAAATAATTCCTATAGGAAACACAGTTTTTGATTCAAACGATTTGATTTCCAATCTACCATCAAAAATATCATATTCTGCTATTGATGAAATTAAAGATGTTATTTTAAAAAAGTATATAGATAATGGATACATATTAGCTTATATTGATACTGTCATTGTACAAGATGAAGTAGTCTATTTTCATATTAATGAAGGAGAGATAGAAAAAATTTCATTATCAGGAAATAATCTTACAAAAAATTTTGTAATATTAAGAGAGATTTCTTTGGAAACAGGGGATGTTTTTAATATTAAAAAGATTCAATCTGACATAGAAAGAATTTATGGCACAAATTATTTTGACCTGGTCCTTTTTGATGTAGAAAAGACTCAATCCCAAAATGTGGCTTTAATTTTTATTGTTGAAGAGAAACCTTTTGGTATCATTGAAGCTGGGGCAAATTACAATACAGAAGAGTCTTCATCAGCTTTTATCTCTGTGGGTCATGATAATGTTTTTGGGACAGGTAATGCTTTGAATTTTTATATGAGATTTGGCGCAGAAAGGAAATTTGGTTTCCGTCTTACTACAGATAGAATTGGTAAAACTAATCTTAATAATTCAGTTGAATTTTATGTTAAAGACAATACAGAAATCGAACTTGATAGGGATTGGAATATTTTAACTGAAACAGGATTTTTTGATGATAGAAGATTAGGTTTATTATCCATGATTTTTGATTACAGAATTTCAACTCTTGGTGGTAAGAAAAGGTCTTCGGGTCTGGGAGTAAAATTGGTTTTTGATGGTTTTGATAAGTTTCCATATCCTGATAAAGGGTTGTATAGAATGACTTCTTATACAAATTTCAATCAAGCTTTTGGCTCAGAATACGATTTTCAGCAATTTAAACTAACTAATGGGATTTATGTGAAATTATATAAAGGTATTACAATGGCTAATTGGGTAGATCTGATAATAAATAGCACAAATAATGGTACAATTCCAGATAACCGACTGATAGAAAAGCGTCCGGATAATACTTTTTTTGGTTATAAATATTATGACATAGTTGGAGAGGATTTATTTTATACTTCTTTACAAATGCGATTCTTATTGAAAAAGTTTAGCTTAAGTGATCCCAGACAAAAACTTTTTGGTTTTGTAAAAGCCGGATTTGGCTATTTTGGAGATATTGATAATATGGAAGATTTCTGGGATATTTTTAGTAAAGGTAAAAAAAGTGGTTATGCTGTTGGCTTAGAAATGCCGACTATCTTTGGTCCAGTTATTATAATGTATGAAAAAAGTAAAAGTTATAGTTTCTGGAATTTCTCAATAGGTTATAACTTCTAAAAAAGTTCATTGATTTAGACTGAAAATACTGATGAAAACTGAAAAAAGGGTTCATTGAAAATTCAAATGTTAATTTTCAAGTTTGTTATTATTTCTTTTTTCAATATTTTTACTACTATAAACAATCATTTCACCTAAAAGTCCAATAGATATAAGTTGAACACCTACTACAATAAGTAGCACGCCTAAAAATAGTAAAGGACGATTACTTAAAGCCATACCAAAGAAAATCTTCATAATTGCCAGATAGAGAGTTACAATAAATCCAATAAATGATATAATTAATCCACCAATCCCAAAAAGATAAAGAGGGCTTCTTTCGTATTTTGTGATCATTGTAACAGTAAGCAAATCAAGAAACCCGCGAGTAAATCGTTCAAAACCATATTTAGATTTACCAAATCTTCTTTTATGATGCTTCACAGGAATTTCACTAATTTTAAAACCCTTTGCTTTAGCTATTGCTGGGATATAACGATGTAACTCACCGTAAATGCTTATAGATTTTATTACTTCATTTTTGTATGCTTTAAAACCACAATTATAATCGTGTAATTTTAATTTGAAAATAACCGAAGTTACTATGTTAAAGATTCTTGATGGGATTTTTTTTGTAATTGGATCCTTACGATGTTTTTTCCATCCTGCAATAAGGTCATAACCTTTATTTATTTTTTCAATAAATTTTGGAATTTCTGCTGGATCATCTTGCAAATCTGCATCTAAGGTGAAAACAATATCTCCTTTTGCCTTATCAAAGGCAGCTTGGAGCGCAGCAGATTTTCCAAAGTTTTTCCTGAATTTTATGACCTGAACATTTTTATCACTTTGAGCTATTTCTTGCAAGATATCATATGAGTTGTCTTTACTGCCATCATCAATAAAAATTATTTCATAGGTATTGATTCCAACATTTTCTAAGATTTTGTTATGAAGTTCTTTCAGAGTTTTTTCTTCGTTAAAAACTGGTATTACAAATGATAAATCCATAGTTTTTTATCTCCTTAAATAAAAATGTAAATTATAGACATAACAATTCCTGAAATAATTGGAATGCTAATATTGTCATTTATGTGTAAGTTAGTAACCTCTGTAACTGAGGCAACTAAGGAACCGACAAGTATCATAATTATTGCAAATTGTGGATTATGGTCGGGATATGCAAATACTTTTTTTAAAAATAAAAAATAGCATATTAAGCCAAAAACTGCACAGCTTAAAAATGAACCAATAAGTCCTTCAATTGTTTTTCGTGTTCTAACAATCTTTCTTTTACCCATTTGTAAACCAAACATAGCAGCGAAAGTATCACCTACTACAAGGTAGGATATTGCTAAGAATGCTATTTCTTTATTGAAAATGGCAATAGTAATTACTGAGGATGTTAAAAGGTAAGAAGCACCAGTTAAACTACTTGCTTCTTCATCTCTTAACTGTGCACCAAAAACTTTGTAAAATCTGTTTCTTAGTTCAGGATTTTCTATACGAGCAGCATCTACTACAACACAAATTAGAGCGATTGGTAATAATATACTTATTGCAACTATCTGAGATTTAACAACAAAATAGTATAATATTGGTATTATTATAGCAAAAAGATGTATTAATTTACGATATATTTCATTTTTACGCATTTTATATTTATGAAAATTAATTGATAATTTCTTGTCAAAGAATTTGAATATAAAAAAATTTTAATAAATTATTATGTTAATAATTTAAGTTTCGCAGAAGTGGAAGTTACTAAATAAATCATAGTTAGCTTTTTATAATACCTTCTGTAAAATTTGATTAAGGTTAATTTAATTTCTAAATCCAAATATCTAATGACAAATAAAATGTCAAAATTTAAATGTCAAAGTCATTTTTTCTGCTTTGATTTAATTATGATTGATGAAAAAATTAAATTTACCCCGTTAGATAATCTCATATATATATCAGAAAGAATATCTAATAGCCCTAATATCTAACGGGGTTAAGTTCATTGGCTTCTTCCCAGTATACTTTCGCTTCACCTTTTCATCCCATAGGCAGATCAGTCTTTGGCTGATAACTTTGGAACCGCTTTTGAGATCATTCTTATCTGGTTACGGCTTGCTTCGCCAAGACGAGACCAATATTTTGATTCTTTTTATTTGAAATTTCATTTGAAATTAGAAATTAGATATTTGTAATTAGTTACTCAAGTTTCGCCGAAGTGGAAGTTACTAAATAAATCATAGTTAAATTTTTATAATATCTCCTGCGAAACTTGAGTTAATAAAATACTTTGTTGATCTAAATGGCTTCCATTATAGAATTGAAATATTCTTTTGCCATTATAATTGATTCATTAAAACTCAAACCTTTAGCAATATTTGCTGTAATTGCTGAAGATATAATACACCCTGTTCCATGAGTTTGAGATAACTTTTGCCTGCTACTTTTAAAAATTCTTATCTTGCCATTTTTTATGAGATAATCTTTAATAATTTTTTTATTTGTATTAAAATGCCCACCTTTAACAAAAATATATGAATCATATTTTACTGATAAATTCTTTGCATTTGATATAATATCTTTCTCAGTTTGAATTGTCTTTTCTGAAAGGAATTCAAGTTCTGGAATATTTGGTGTGATTAAATCTGCTATCTTCAGGAATTCCTCTTTTAAATAATTTAATTCAGAATTGTTCAAAAGTTCTGAACCATCACTAGAAGAAATAATTGGATCAATAATAATATTTTTTGTTTGATAATTTTTAATATAGTTTTTTATAAGTTTCATTATTTGCTGGTTGAAAACAACTCCAATTTTTATAGCTGATATTCTGAAATTTTCAAATATAGTTTTTAGTTGAATTTCTACTTCATTTTTATCTAGTGAATTTGCATAAAAGACATTATTAAAATCTTGAGCTGTTATGCCAGTAATAACAGAAAGTCCCCACACACCATTATCATGGAAGACTTTCAAGTCTCTTTGAATCCCAGCTCCACCAGAAGTGTCGCTTGCTGCTATGGTGAGGCAATATTTAGTCATTGATTAAAACGCTTCGCTGTCAAAATGGCTAAAGCCGTCATAGATAGTCATAACGCTTCGCTGGCAGAATGGCTAAAGCTGTCATAGATGGTCATAATGCTTCAGGCTATGGCGCCCAGACGAGTCGCTGTCAAAATGGCTATTTTTTACCATAATTAAGTAGCATTTGATAATTTCTGATCTTGTTTACTTTCCCTTTATCCTGCCAGTTTTGATCGCACAAAGTTTCCCACACATAGTGCATACATCTTCAGAAAAGTCTTCGCTTGCTTTTCTTCTTTTCTTAGCAAGAATAGGGTCCATTGCGACTTTATAAATTCCTTCCCAATCAAGGTTACTACGGTAGTTTGAGATTTTATTATCTTCTTCTATTATACCAGTAATACCATTTGCAATATCTGCAGAACGAGCAGCAATTCGTGCTGCAATTACACCTTCTTTAACATCATCAATATTTGGCAAACAAAGATGTTCCGAAGGAGTAACATAACATAAGAAATCAGCACCAAAATATGCTGCCAAAGCTCCACCTATTGCACTTGTTATATGATCATATCCAGGGGCAATATCAGTTGTAATAGGTCCCAACACATAAAATGGAGCTCCATTACAGATTGATTTCTCAAGTCGCATATTAGCTTCAATTTCATTTAATGGGATATGACCAGGACCTTCAATCATAACTTGCACATCATTTTCTAATGCTCTTTTTGCTAATTCACCAAGGGTAATCAATTCCTCAAATTGAGCTGAATCGCTTGCATCCGCCAAACATCCGGGTCTTAGACCATCTCCCAAGCTCAATGTAACATCATATTTTCTTGCAATATCAAGAAGTCTATCATAATATTCATAAAGGGGATTTTCACTCTTGTGTTTATGCATCCATTTCATAAGTAAGGAGCCACCTCTGCTAACAATACCAAGCAGACGAGGATTTTTTTTCAAAGTTTGTATCGCCTTTTGTGTAACCCCACAATGAACTGTTATATAATCAACTCCTTCTTCACATTGTCTTTCAATAGATTCAAAAAGTTTGTCAACGGTCATCTCAGAAATATCTTTATTGTTATTGAGAAGCTCGGATGCAACTTGATATATCGGCACAGTGCCAACCATTACAGGTGATTGAAAGAGAATAGCTTTTCTTATTTCAATTAGATTCCCACCAGTAGATAAATCCATTACACTGTCTGAGCCATACGCAACAGCCACTTTTAATTTTTCTTGCTCTTCTTTAAGGTCAAAATGATCTGGAGAAGTTCCAATATTAGCGTTGATTTTTGTTCTTAGCTTGTTTCCTATACCCATAGGATGAAAATCTCTATTAATATTTTTTGGAATAACAATATGTCCTTTTGCAATTTCTTCATAAAGCCATTTAGTATCAACTTTTTCATCTTTTGCAACGGTTTTCATCTCTTTGGAGACGATACCATCTTTTGCCATTTTAAGTTGTGTCATTTTTCCTCTTATTTATTTATTGGGAATTAACCCTGTATCTTGATACATCGGGTTGTCTCTATACTTATTTTTTATTCTGATCTTCTATTATTTCACAGGGTAAACATGAAAACCATGAAATTGGAGATAACAGTCTTGTTCCCAAAGCTCAATCTGTTATCACAATTTTATTGATCTTTTATATCATTTTTTATGTCTCATAATATTTTATCAATTTTTTGGTGTTTCAAAATATCTTCTTTATTTAACATATAAATTTTGTCAAAGAATCTTTCTTTAAATGCAGATGGTGTATCTACTTCTTTTGCAACTAACTCAGCAGCGATGCCAAAGCAGACCAATGCAGATGCTGCAGCTTTTGTATAATTTTTTTCAACACCACAAAAACAACCAATTACTGAAGCAACTATACAACCTGTTCCTACAAATGTACTCAACATTTCATCACCATTTTTTATAATATATATACAATCTTTATGAGCAATAATGTCTTGAGCTCCTGTTATCACAACAGTTGCATTTTTAGATACTGACAATTTCTTTGCAGTTTCTACTAAATCAATTTGCACATCTGTTGCTTCCACGCCTTTTGTTTTTACATCTTCTCCAGCCAATTTTCCGATTTCCGATGCATTCCCTTTTATTACACTGATGTTATATTCATTTATTAATTCCAAAGCTTTTTCATCTCTAAATTTTGTAGCACCAACTCCAACTGCATCTAAAATAACTGGTATTCCTTTTTGATTTGCAGATTTTGCTGAAATTTTCATTGAGTCAATTAAAGGGGTTGTAAGGGTGCCAATATTGAGAACCAATGCGTCAGAAATTGCAGTCATATCTCCACATTCTTCAGGAGCATGAGCCATAATTGGCAATCCACCAATGACTCGAACAATATTTGCACAATCATAAATTGTTACCCAGTTTGTAATGTGATGCACCAATGGTTTTTGTTTGCGGATTTTTGATAGCATTTCGTAAATATCTAATTTGTCAATCATAATGGATTCCTTTCCCTAAATCTTTTAATAATTGATGTTATTTTTCTTACTTCCTTTTCTGGATTTCGAGCAGCAAGAATGGCAGAAATTATTGCAACTCCATTCACACCGGTTTCAAGAATATTTTCCAAGTTTTCGTGATTTATACCACCAATTGCAACGATAGGGGTTGTAGTAGATTTTACGATTTCTGCTAATTTTTTAACTCCAATTGGTGGTGCAGCATCTGGTTTAGTGGGAGTAGAAAATATAGGTCCTACACCAAGATAGTCAGCCCCTATCTTATCAGCAATTAATGACTGCTCAATATTTTCTGTGCTCAATCCAATTATTTTATCAGGAAGAAGTTTTCTAACATTTTCATATTTTTCATCTTTTTGTCCGATATGAACTCCATCTGCATTAGATTTAAGGGCAACATCAACATTGTCATTAACTATAAAAATTGTATCTGATTTTTCTGTTAATTCTTGAATTTTTATTGCATTTTTCAACATTTCTAACGGTTCTACATTTTTATCACGATATTGAATGATTTTCAAATCAGCATTGATAGCTAACTTTGTCAAGCCAAGAAAATCTCTTGTGAAAGCTCCATCAATAATAAAATATAATCCGATGTTTTTATTAATATTTTTCATATGAAAATCCTTTCGCCACAAAGGCACAAAGACACGAAGAAAATAAATATACACTCTCATTCCCAAGCCCTCCCCAATTAAATTGGGGATTGGGAATGCTTAATGCCATTTTCATACTCCTTTGCGTCCCGATTTGTTTTCGGGACATGAGTGTTTCATATGTAAATCCTTTTTTAGCCACGAACAACACGAACTGACACGAACAGGCACGAATTTCTATAATTAAAATTTAAATTCTTTCTCTATGTCTCGGTGGTTTAAACAAATAAAAAAACCGAACATCCTGGATGCTCGGTGAGCTTTTCCCTTCGCCAGCATTACCTGGATCAGGTTCAATGGGTATGTTCTCAGCCCTTAAGAGCACCCCGAATTTAAGACAAAAGTCATTATTTATAATAGTATGTCAAATTTTTTATCTAGTTTTCTTTTTTTAAAATAGAATATCTTGAAGTTCAAAAACTATATAACAATCTAAACTAAAAGTAGAACTTAATCAATTCTTTAACTAAAACAGGTTTTTCTATAATTGCTGTCTTGAGAAGTTGAAATAAGGTTAACTTCTCTTTTGGAATATCATTGAGTAATAAAGCAATTTCATTCAGCTTTTTGTCAGGAAAATTGAAGAAGAGCTCTTTTAATTTATATAAAATCTTCTGTTGATTGCCTATCTCTTTCATCCAGATTTTATGATATTTTTTCAGGAATTTATCTGAGAAATCATTTTTCTTAACAGCTTCGGCAGCAACTTCACCAGCAATTTTACCAGCCACAAGAACATTGCTTAATCCACCACCAGTAATGGGATTAACCTGCCTGGCAGCATCACCAACCAGCATAATGTTATCAGCAGTAATTTTTTTTAATGTTTTAGCCGTTGGAACGCAACCAGCAAAAAATGAGATTGTTTTTCCATCATGAAATCTCTTTGCCACAAATTCATCCAATAATTCTTTTGCATTTTTTCCATTACACTTATCTTGTCGAATTCCAATTCCAACATTTGCAATATTTTCTCCTTTAGGAAAAACCCATATATATCCACCTGGTGCTATATCATTTCCAAAATATAGGTGGCAATATTGTTGTTCAATTTCTATATTTGAAAGAAGATATTGTACAGATGATTCAATATCAGAAAGTTGTAAAGTTGTATTTAAACCAGCCAGTCTTCCAATTCGTGATTCAGCACCGTCTGCAGCAATAATAAGATTTGTTTTTACTTGTTTTTTTTCGTCAAAATGCTTGAATTTTACTCCGCAAATTTTTCCATCCTCTTTCAGTAAATCATATACATCAGATTTGGTAAAAATTTCCGCACCATTTTGAGCAGCTAATTTGCAGATATGTACATCGAAAAGTCTTCTTTCAAGAATTACACCCTTTCCAATTGCAGATGCAATCATTAGACATGATTCTCCATTTGGTGCATATAGTTTAGTACCCTCAATATAGTTTGAAATCCATTTATCGTCTGGTTTAAAGAATTTTGTTAAACCCTTTAAAGATATGCCTTCAGCGCAGCGAACAGGAATTCCAATTTCACGATCTCTTTCTAAAATCAATACCGATGCACCATTTTGAGCAGCGGTAAGCGCAGTCATTGCACCTGCTGGTCCACCTCCCACAACTACAATATCATAAAAATTTTTAATCTTCATCTGAAAATTCTCTTTTCATTATCTTGATTTGGGATATCCATTCTCCGTAGTCCCGATTAAATCGGGACGAAGGATGAAAACCCAAATCTACCCCAAAATTAACGGGTAGAAACAGGTTTATCCTGTTTCTGAAACCTCTTCTATAGCTGAAACAGGACATACAATAAAACAATTTTTGCAACCTGTACACTCGTCTTCCAAAATATGAGTTAAGAATTCAGTCATTCTAATTGCATCAGCAGGGCAGACAGAAACGCAACATCCGCATAAATCACATTTTTCTTGAATGATTCTATATTTCATATTTTTTATAAACCGCGAAAGGACGCGAATGAACACGAATAAATTAAAATAAAATATCTGAATATTTACGAGAATTAGGGTTCATTAGCGGTTTAAGTAATTTCATTATAAAAGGTGAACTTGATATCCAAATTTTTAATGGCAGCAGCTTCATCTAATCTGCCAATCGGGGTGTTAGTTGGAGCATTTTTGAGTTTTTCAGGATTGGTTTCTGATTCTTCTGCAATTTTTATCATAGCTTCAATAAAGCCATCAAGTGTTTCTTTACTTTCTGTTTCTGTTGGTTCGATCATTAATGCTTCATGAACAATCAAAGGAAAATAAATTGTTGGAGCATGAAAACCATAATCCAGAAGTCTTTTTGCAATATCAAGAGTTTTGACTCCATATTGTTTGAATCTTTCTCCGGATGCCACAAATTCGTGCATTACATCTTTTTGATATGGGACTGGATAGTGAACTTTCAGTTTTACCATAAGGTAATTAGAATTAATCACAGCATTTTCTGTGACCCTTCTCAACCCCTTTTCTCCAAGCATTTTAAGATATATATAAGCACGAGCCATCACCAAAAAGTTACCATAAAATGTGTGAACTTTGCCAATTGAATTTTTAATTTCATAGTTAAGAAAATATCTATCTCGCTCTTTCTTAACCAGTGGATAGGGGAGAAAATCCGCTAATTTTTCTGTAACTCCAATCCCTCCACCACCTGGACCACCTCCTCCATGAGGAGTAGAAAATGTCTTATGGAGGTTGAAGTGGACAATATCAAACCCAATATCACCTGGACGAATATAGCCAAGCATTGCATTGAGATTTGCACCATCCATATACATTAAGCCATCAACAGAATGAATTATCTCTGCAATCTCTTTTACATCTGTTTCAAAAATTCCCAATGTATTCGGATTTGTCAGCATAAACCCAGCAACATCATCGTCAATAACTTGCTGCAAAGCGTTTATATCCACTTTACCATCAGAATTGGATTTTATCTCGATAACTTTATAACCATGCAAGGCAGAAGTTGCGGGATTAGTGCCATGTGAGGAGTCTGGCATAATAATTTTTGTTTTTGTATTTCCTTTGTTTTTATGATAATTGTAAATAATATTTGCACCAACAAATTCGCCATGAGCTCCTGCAACAGGTTGTAAAGAGACATCAGCCATTCCTGAAATTTCTGCTAAATCTTTTTGCAATTCATACATTATTTGCAATGCACCTTGAATTGTATCTTCTGGTTGGAAAGGATGGAGATTTGTAAGTCCGGATAGTATATTTACAATGTCATTTATTTTTGGGTTATATTTCATTGTGCAGGAGCCAAGAGGATAAAAACCCTTTTCAATAAAGTGATTTTTTGCAGAAATTTCTATATAATGCTGCATTGCATCTAATTCACTCACTTCAGGTAAATTGGGTGTATTATTTCGTAAAATATTATCTGGAAAAATGTCTTCTATGCGTTTTTCAATTTCACATTCAGACAAGGAGTAGCCAATCCTGTCTTTGACACTCTTTTCGAAAATTGTTTTTGTTTCCATTTTTCTCCAATTGATTTGCCACACCTGTCCTCCGCAGTCCCGATACATCGGGACGGAGGGTGGAGAGTCACCCTACTTCGTCAAAACTACGAAGGGCAAGCAGAGAGCACAGAGTTTTATAATTATATTTTTTTGAACTCTTTGTAAGCTTTGTGGTTTAATCTTTTAATTCATGTATAAAATTATCAATCTCAGATTTTGTTCGTTTCTCGGTAACTGCCATAAGAATTTGATTTTCATATCCGAAAGGGGTTATATCAACTCCTGCAAAATAACCTTTATCTTTCATTTTTTTAATTATTTTATCTGGCTTTTCTTCAGTTCTTACAGCAAATTCTTTAAAGAAGGGAGAACTATATGCTGGTGAGAATCCATCTACATCACAAATCTTTTCAAACAGATAATGGGCTTTAATTGTTGATTGTTTCGCAACTTCTCTTAGACCTTTCTTTCCCATCAAAACCATATAAACTGTTGCAGCTAATGCACAGAGCGATTCATTAGTGCAAATATTTGAGGTTGCTTTATCTCTCCGAATATGTTGCTCCCGAGTTTGAAGAGTTAAAACATACCCGCGTTGTCCATTTTTATCATGAGTTGCTCCCACAATTCTACCAGGCATTTTTCTTATTAAATTCTTTTTTGCTGCAAAGAATCCGAAAAGTGGTCCGCCAAGATTTTGCATATTTCCCAAAACCTGTCCTTCACCAACTACAATATCAGCATTATATTCTGAAGGAGTATTAAACAACATAAGAGAAATTGGATCAACTGAAGCGATTAATAAACAATTCTTGTATGAATGAACAATCGGATCAATAGATTTCATATCTTCAATACAACCCAGAAAATTTGGAGTTTGAATAAGGACTACTCCAACAGTATCATCTATTGTATCCTTTAAAACCTCAATGTCTGTTCTTCCATCTTTCTGAGGAATATAAACTAATTCTACATTTAGGGGAGATGTATAAGTTTTGATAACCTCTTTATATGAAGGATGAATCAAACTGGAAATAAGAATTTTTTTACGACGAGTGTGCCTTAATGCAATTAAAATTGCTTCAGCTGCTGCTGTTGCTCCATCATACATTGAGGCATTTGCCACATCCATTCCAGTAAGTTCACATATCATTGTTTGAAATTCATAAATGAATTGAAGTGTTCCTTGACTTACCTCTGCTTGATAAGGTGTATAAGCAGAGTAAAATTCTGGACGTCCAATAATATAATTAACTGCAGCAGGGATAAAATGGTCATAAATTCCTGCACCTAAAAAGGAAACAAATTGATTTGTATTGGTATTTTTCTCAGAAAGTTTTGTTATATGTTTTGCAATCTCCATTTCGGACATTGGGTCTGATAAGTTCAATTTTCCTTTTATAAATAAGTCCTTTGGAATTCCAGCCAACAATTCTTCAAAGCTATTTACTCCAATTTCTTGTAACATCTGTTTTCGTTGTTCATCTGTATTTGAAATGAATGGCATTAGTGCTCCCATGAATTATTTGCCACTAACTAACACGAACAAACACTAACTTTTTTCTTTATTTATCTTGATGCATCGGGAGATGCGTGATAGTTCGTGCTTGCCCTGTTAGATGACTCTTGTCCCGTCCCGATTTCGGGATAGGGTGCTATCTAACGAGGGGTTTCATGACGAATTTATTTACCTATATTGATTTTGTGAGAATTTCAATTTTGTTTGTTAATGGTGTCAAATTTTTATTGAGTAATTGCATTTATAATACTATTTTTTTTCATTAGAATTTTCATTATTTGATAAAAGCAACGCAATAAAGAAAGTTGAACCTTCCCCTTTTACACTTTCAGCCCATATTTTGCCACCAAATAGTTCTACTATTGATTTTGTTACAGGAAGTCCTAAACCTAATCCAGAGGATTTGAATTCTGTCAATCCAGAGTGATGAGCTTTAATATCAGCAACTTCATAAAATTCCTTGAAAATATTTTCTAATTCATAAGATGGAACCCCGATCCCATTATCCTTCACATAAATTACCAATGAATCTTTATCATTTATTTTTTCATTTTTAAATTTTGATTTTCTTGCACCAATGATTATCTCTCCATAATCTTCTGTAAACTTAATAGCATTAAGCACTAGATTTTTTATAGCATTTATCAAACAGATCCGTTCTGCATATACTGATTTAATATCTTTTGCAATTTTCAAAATCAATTTCTGCTTTCGTCTGTCAGATAAAACTTTAGTCTCATCATAAACGATTTTCAGAATATCTTTAATATTAAGCCATTCTTTTATTAGTTTTGAAGTACTTATTTCAAGAGCATTCATTTGTAAAACATTATTGACCGAATTAATTAATCTATTGATATTGTTTTCCATAATTCTGAGTGTATTTGCTTTTATTTCAGGTGAAATATTTTCATCCTTGAGAATGCCAAGATATCCTTTCAATATTTGTATAGGTGTATTAAATTCGTGTGATGAGATGTTTATAAAATCTGCTCTTGCCTGATCAAGCTTGAGCAATTCTTCATTTGCTCTACATAATTCTCTGTAATCTAATGAATTTTTGATTGCAGTCTCTGAGGTTAGCAGGAAAATCTCTAATAACTTTTCATTAAATCTTAGTGTATTTTGTTTACTACCCTGATTATCTAAGTATAAAAATCCAAAGATAGCATTATTTACTTTTATAGGTGCACAATATACCGATTGTGAATCATCATATCTTGTTTCTTTGTATGTACTTGTAGATGTAATATGCATGTCAGTTTCATAAACATCTTTTAATATTTCTTTATTTATTTCTAGATTAGTTTTTTCTATCCTTTCACCCGATTTCAAAAGTGCTACATTAAACATAAAGTTATTATTTTCATCGAGAGTAATAAAGAAGCCTCGTTCTGCACCAGTAAGCTGTAAAGCACTTAATGTGATTTGATTCTCAAGCTCTTGTATATCCATTATTTGCAAAACGTCTCTACTAATTATAAGAAGATTTGACAATTGTTTGCTTTGTTCTAAGATTTCTTTATATTCTCCAATTTTTTTAAAAATAATTGTTAAATAAAAACTGGTAAGTTTAATTATTATTTTTTCAGTTTTAGTAAACGGCAGTTCACCATTGTCTGATAAAATAATTATTCCTATTATATCATTTTTAATCATAAGTGGACTTAAGCAATAATGGATTTTTCCTATTTTATAATATACTTGGGTCATTTCATTTCTTAATTTTTCTAAATATAATTTATGTTCGCCTGATAAAAAGTTTCTAGAAAAACCACATCTTAACCAGAATTCTCCATCTTTTTTGCTTTTTTCATAAAGCAAAATCGCATATTTTTCAACACCAAGAATTTCTTTTATATACTTTTCTAAATAAAATCTTATTTGTTCAGAGCTGGTAAGTTGTAATAGATTTAGAAACTTATGTTGAAGTATTGTTGTAGAAGTATGGGTACGAGGGATGATCAATTCTCTTATTTTTTTATTAGACTCCAGGAGTGAATAATAAAATCTATCCTTAAATAGTTTTTGGTCTTCTTTTGTTAGTCCTCTTGTCAATAATGTTATTTGATTTTTAAATTTTCTTTTATAGATATTCTCAAATTTCTGAGAGTGCAGGGTGCGATAAATTAGCATTATTAATAATTGGCTTTGACATATTAGGGTCCAATCTTTCATTTCCCTGGCAGTTTTTTCAGATAGAAGTAAATTTCGTAAGATAATCCTTAAATTAATATCTGGATTTTTAAGAAGGAATTTTGATTGAGCTACTTTAGCTTTGTTTTGCCAACGAGTAAAACTATTTTTTAAAGCAATTGATTTTGCTAAATCACAATAAATTTCTGCTTGATTAATATTCCCGTTTAAGTAATATGAATCAGATACATTAAAGTAGTTAATCATTAGTGCATATTCATTTTCATTAGTTTTAGAAATTGTTGCAGATTTTTTAAAAAAACTTATTGTAGAAGATATGTTCCCTTTGGATCTTTCAACCCACCCCCGAACCTGATATATAAATTCTTTTTCTAAACTATAATTTACTTGTTGATCTTCAATTTGTTGTAATATATTTCCAATATATTTTTCTTTTCCAGTTTGTACAAGATAAAATATGTAATTCTTAAGGAATGAGTTAATTGATGTTATTTTCCCACTTTTAAAGTATTCAGCATAGTGTTTATGTAGGAAATTCAGAAAAACTGCCGGTGAAGAAATTTTAAATTTAAGAAAAGAATATCTACGAAGAATTTCTTTCTCCAAATTATTATCCTTTATTTCACGAGCAACTTTCAAAGCGTCTTTAAAGTGTTTATCTGCTTCACGAAACTTACCTAATTTATATTTAGTTTGCGCGAGAATAAGATTTACCTCACCAATACCTGGAAGATATTGTAAGTATTCGTAATAATACAAAGCTTTTTTAATTTTTTCTATTCCTTGATAAAGAACTCCCTTTTTTAAGTCAACCATACCCCAGGAAGAGTAGATGTTTGCCAGATTAAAAATATCTCCTTCATTCTCACTAATATCTCTTGCCTTTTTATAATTATTGATAGCTTTGGGTAATATATTTTGAATATTGTAAGCATCTGCAATGAATTTATAAATTCTTCCAAGTTCAAATAACATTAATGCTTTTTGAGATGTTTTTTCTGCGATTTTATAATTATCTATTGCTTCCTTATATTCTGCATAAGTATAGTGAAACTTTGCGTTTTGTATGTAGAAATTAACCTTTTGCTTTTGCGAAAGATTGTTTAAATTTATTGTTTTTATAATTTTGACTGATTCTTCCCTTGAAAAATCAGGAGAGGTAATATAAATTTCTATCCTTGATATCAAGGCATCGTTCATTTCATGAGGTGATGCAATCTTTTCTGCTAAATGTAATACTTTCAAAGCTTGGTTGTATTTATTACATTTTAATAATAATTTACTATAAAACCAGAAAATTTCAAAATTAGGGTTAATTGATTTTTGCCAGAGTTGATAAGTTTTTATCATTGTTTCGCATTTTTCAACAATAATACTGATTTTCATCAAAAATTTAATACATTCACTAATTTTTGTTTTTGATATTTTTTTATTTATCTTTTCTAAGTTCTTTATTGCAATAAAACATGAATTCCATGCTTTCAAGTATTCCTTTTTATCGTAGAAATATTTTGTTTTAAGCATTTGATAATTAGTTATTGAATCATAGTCTCTTATAATCTCACAATGTGAAATAATTCCATCCATAATAGCTGGTTTTGTAACTACTTTATCAATGAAGTAGTTAATTACTTTTTCAGAAATGGATTTTTTTTCATTTGGTGAATTCTTAGCCGATAGGATATTTTTTATTGCAGGATAGACGAATTTATAATAGCCTTGTTCAATATAATTTTTATCTTTGACCAGGATTTCAAGTCTTTCACATTGTTGTATAAAAAAGAATAGTGATTTAGATGTATCAAAATTTAGTATATATTTAATTATTCCTGTTGAAAAGGGGACTTGTAAGATAGCTAATTTTGAAAGTTGATTCCTAATTTTCTTAGGAATTGTTTTTATCTTTAGTTGAATTAAACTATCTATCTTAGGAGGTAATTTTGCTTTTTTAATATCTATATTGAAATTCCATTCATTATCTTTATTAATAATTATCTTATTCTCAACAAGTGAAATCAAAAGATATTTGATTATGATTTGATTTCCATTTGAAAGATAATAAATCTGATCTAAAAAATTTTGTGGATAGTCTAGTTGTATTAAACTTTTTAAGTATCCATTGGTTTCTTCTTTTGATAGAAATGGAATATTAATTTGTTCAGCCCTTTCTATTCTTTCAGTTAATGATGCATTATATGTACTAACAGCAACCAAAAATGGGTAACAATAAATATCTTTTGAAAGGAATTCAAGAAAGTCCATTGTATCTTTATCAGCAATGTCAATATCACTTATGAAAAATACGATTGGCTTTGTTTTTGAGAAAGAGTAAATATAATCTCTAACTAAAGTGAAATCTTGCTTCAAATCAATTTCATTTTCTGTTAATTTTAGAGATTTTTCTTCAGAACTGAATAAGAATTTACTAAATTTTTCTGATGCTTCCTTTTCAAATTTTTGTTTATCCTTCTCACCCTGAGAAGTGTATATTTCCTTACTTAATAGGAAGAATGGATCTCGGTGATATTTACTACAATTATAGTAAAATACATTGTAATCTTCAGAAAGTAAATACGATTTTAAATATCTTAATGATTCCCTTTTTCCAACACCTTTCTCGCCAGTAACAAAGACTATTTTGCCATTTCCACCAGTTGCTTCAGCAACAAAATCTTTTAGTAACATAATACTTTTTTCATTGTATTTGATGGGTTTTGATTCAATTTGTTTAGCAATTGATGGTTCTAAAGTAATTGGAAATTGTTTTTCTTGTGATTGATTAATATATTTAATGATTTCTGATGTGTTGCTAATTCTCAAATCAGGATTGAATTCAATTAGATGAAAAATCAAATCTTCAAGTTTTTTATCTACATTAGGGTTTATTTTGCTTGGGAACTGTGGAATAATGGTATGGATATTTTTTTCAGTGATTAGTTTAATTTCATCCAGAGATAGAGGAAATGTGCCAACAGTCAGAAAATAAAGTATTATACCCAGAGCATAGAAATCACTCTTTTGAGAGAAAGAACCTCCTTGTAATAATTCAGGAGATAAATACGGTTGACCTACTGCTTCTCCTTCAGTATAAGCTTCAGTTTGGGATATTATTTTGTTAAAACCATAATCATAAACTTTAACTGTAATTTTTCCATCTACATTTTTGAAAAGAACATTCTCAAGTTTCAAATCTTTATGAATAATATTGTGTGAATGGAGGTGTTCAATTGCATAACAGATCTGAACAATAATTTGAAAAAAATCCTTTTTATTTTTGTCATTCAGAAGAAAGTTTTGGAGATTTTCACCCTCAAAATATTCAAAAATAGAATACAAATGGTTTTGATAAATACCGTAATCATATATCTTGATTAGATTTTGATGAGATAGTTTTGTAATCTCATTCATTATTTCAGGATTTAATTTTTCCCGAATATCTTCAATAGGAATTTTGTCAAATATTTTTATTGTGAAAGCTTTTTTTGTTGCAATATCTTCTACTTTATATATAGTTCCAAAATTGCCAGTCCCAATTTTTTCTTTTAACTCATAATGTAAGGCAATTAAAGACATAAATACTCCTTCTATAATTTAAAATAACAATAATAGTGTTACCTATTGTCAACATAAAAATTTTTTAGAAATTAAAATTCCTTTTAAAATATAGGTATTTATTATTGAATTTAATATTTTGAACTTTGAAATTCTTGACAATTTTACATTGAAATATGCTTGAAAACATATTTTATGTCAATAATTAAATGAAATAAATATTTAAAGTGGATATAATTTTTCAGCAATATTTAGAATTTCTCAAATTAAGAAAATCTTTTTTTGGAGAATGAATGGATAGAGTAGATATACTAATAAAGAATGGGCTTATTGTTACGATTGATAAAGATATGCAAATTATTGAAGATGGTGCTGTCGCAATCAAGAACGGAAATATTGTTGATGTTGGTTTAACAAAAGAAATTGACCTAAAATATAATTCTGATAAAACTATTAATGCTTCTTCTAAGATTGTTATGCCAGGATTAATAAATGCACACACACATTCTGGAATGACATATTTTCGTGGATTAGCTGATGACCTTCCATTGGATAGATGGTTAAATAAATATATCTGGCCTACAGAAGCAAAATTTTTATCTGAGGAATTTATTTACAATGCTGTTCTACACAGTGCGGCTGAGATGGTTAAAAATGGAATAGTTCTGTTTAATGATATGTATTTTTTTGGAAAGCAATGTGGTGAAGCTGCTTCAAGGGTTGGTATTCGTGCAATTATTGGCGAAGTTGTTTTAGATTCTCCAGTTGCTAATTGCACTAATCCAGAACAAATTATTGACTATTCAGTGAACCAGCATAAAGAATTTGAAAAAGATGAATTAATTGAGTATTCAATTGCACCTCATTCAATTTATGCCTGTTGTAAAGAGACACTTCAGCTTTCTGCAGAAACAGCAAGAAATAACAATATGCTTTTACATATTCATGTTTCAGAAACAAAAAAAGAAATTGAAGATTGTATAAAGAACAATAGCAAGCCGCCAATTGAATATCTTCATGATATAGGTTTTTTAAGTGAGGATGTTCTCTCAGCTCATGGAATTTGGGTGAATGAAAATGAAATGAAATTGTTGCGTGAAAAAAATGTTAGTATTGCAATAACCACAGAAAGTGATTTAAAGTTAGCTTCAGGTTTTGCTCCAATGAAAGAATATTTAGAAAACGGAGTAAATGTTTGTTTAGGAACTGATGGGGTAGCAAGTAATAATAATTTAGATATATTAGAAGAGATGGATTTTACATCAAAATTGCAAAAAGCATATAATCAAGACCCAACTTTTTTACCAGCTATTGACATTGTTAGAATGTGTACAATAAATTCAGCAAAGGCATTTAAAAAAGATTCAGAAATTGGATCTATTGAAATTGGAAAAAAAGCAGACATTATTTTGATTAATAAAAGCCAATTGGATACTATTCCAATGTATAATGTTTATTCTCATTTAGTTTATACTATTTCAAGTTATTATGTTAAGGATGTAATAATAAATGGGAAAATTGTTATGGAAAATCGCAAACTTGTTAATGTTGATGAAGCTGAAATAATTGATAGAGCTAATTATTATAAAAAAAAGATAATAAATGGTTTGTAAAATTAAGGTAATTTTTTCATATTTGTACAATTTTGTGTAATAGTTATTGACAAAATAAAGGGATTTATAAAAAATTACTCAAATTAAAATTATGAAACATATTTTCAAAATTATATTAAATTAATTGGAAGGTTAAAATGAGAATAATAACGATTTTAATGATAGTTTTATTTTTTGTGCAACCACTTTTTGCAATTCACAGTGACGCCGGAACCAGTGTATTTACTTTTCTAAAGATACCTATAGGACCTCGAGGTTCTGCTATGGCAAATGCATATCATGGATTATCAAATGATGAACTGGCACCCTTCTGGAATCCAGCAGGTTTACCTCAAGTAAAAAACAAGAAATTAGGAATTACTTATCTTAATTATTTAGTAGGTTTTAATGGAGGAGCTGTAAGCTTTGTAATGCCTATTTCAGATAAGTCAACCATAGCAATATTTTCTAAATTTGTTGGTGTAGGTAATATTCCAAAGACTGGAATTGATGACCAACGGCAACTAATTGACATTGGCACTTTTGGCTCTTATGATGTATTGCTTGGATTATCTTACGGGAAGACAGTTTCAGATATTATAAATTGGGGAATTAATGTAAAAATCATTTCCGAGTCAATTGATGAATATTCTTCTCATGCAGTAGCTGCAGACATTTGCATATTACATCAAACAACGAATCCCAGACTAAAATTAGGAATTGTAGCAAAAAATATTGGAACACAATTATCAAAATTTTATACTGAAGAAGAAAAATTGCCACTCTACCTTGCAGCTGGTTTTGCATATTATCTTAATAATGGCTTTATAACATTGGACATAAACAAACCAATGGATAATGATTTTTACGGCACTATTGGATTTGAAACGAATCTCCGTAGTAATCTAAAATTAAGATGTGGATACCGTACAAATGCAAATGATTGGCATGTAGGCTCTAAAATAGACTTTTTGTCTGGAATTTCAGCAGGTTTTGGCTTTAGTTGGAAAGAGTATAATTTTGATTATGCAATTAATTCTTATGGGGAATTAGGCTTTATTCATCAGCTTTCTGTAGGATATAATTTTTAGTTGATGAATTTAGAAAACGAAATAACAAATGAAATTGGCATAGTTGTTAATATAAAAAATAATTTCGCATTTGTTGAAGTTGAAAAAGATAAAAATTGCACGAACTGTCAATTGAAATCACTCTGTTTCTATAAAGGGAATGAAAAAACAATATTTAAAATTATAAACAGTCTTAATGCCAAAAAGGGTGATAAAATCTCTTTTGTGATAGAACCCAAAATTCGTATATTTATTTCGTTTCTCATTTATATTGTTCCAATAATTTTCTTGATTACAACTTATTCTGTTTGTAAATATATATTTAATATCTCTGAAAATTTATCAATCATTTTAGCAATAATTTCCATTCCTTTATGTTACTTTATATTAAAATTTATTGATAAGCTTTTTGCAAGAAAGAAATTAATTAATCCAAAAATGATAAGGAAGATTTGATAAATATGCAGTTGGCAGTGGCAGTGGCAGTGGCAGTGGCAGTTGGCAGTGGCAGTTGGCACTTAAAAGCGATTATAAATAAATTGTAGAAAAAAATAACCCTTTAATTCTTTAAGTTCATTGTGTTTAAAAACGAGGAGATTTCAAATGAAAATAACCCTAAAAAATATGATATTTTATGGATATCATGGCTTGCACGAACATGAACGAACATTAGGACAGAGATTTTCTGTGGACATAACTGCAATCACAGATCCCAGTCTTGATTCACATATAAAGAAGCTGCAAGATACTGTTGATTATACTGCAATTTTTGATATAGTGAAAAATGAAGTAGAGAATTATAAATACCATCTTTTGGAAAAATTAGCAAACAAAATTCTGGATCACATTCTAAACCAGTTTTCGCTTGTGAAAAAA
Source organism: Candidatus Cloacimonadota bacterium (assembly GCA_023129415.1). Lineage (GTDB taxonomy): Bacteria > Cloacimonadota > Cloacimonadia > JGIOTU-2 > JGIOTU-2 > JAGMCF01. The sequence goes on along the minus strand of JAGMCF010000089.1, from coordinate 6,310 downwards.
TGTCAAATCAAAATTAGAAAAATTGCTGTTCCTATAACTGGCTCTCTTGATTATGTTGAATTAGAAATGGAAAGAGAAAGGTAATTCGGAGAGCGGAGAGCGTGGAGCGTGGAGCGAATGGCGGGAAGCGGAGAGAGTAATAGAGGATTTGCGGTTCTGGAATGAAGTATAATGTTGTATTTATTGGAGTGGGGTCAAATTTAGGGAACAGAGAAGAGAATATTAAAAAGGCGATTCTGAAAATAAATGAGTTACTACAAACTTCAACTGTTGCTACATCTTCTATTATTAATACAAAGCCAATAGGAAAGAGAGACCAACCAGATTTTTTAAATTGTATTATTAGGATTGAAACAAATTTTAATGCGGAAAAACTTCTAACGCAATTGAAAAAGATTGAAAGTGATATGGGACGTATTCGTGGAGAGAAGTGGGGACCACGTATAATTGATTTAGATATTCTGTTTTTTAATGATGAGATTATTAATACAAAAAATTTGCAAATTCCTCATCCTGAAATTTTGAAAAGAAAATTTATTTTAGCCTCTATGAATGAAATAGCTCCCCAATTTATACATCCAATAGAAAAGAAAACTACAGAAGAGTTATTGAAAAGGAAAAAAGTAATATAAAAAATGGAATTTAAAATGAAGGTTGAAATTTTTTTCTATTTCACCGGGATAAGAAGAGGGGTGGCTCCGATGGAATCGGAGTCGGGTGTGTAAATAAAAAGTATATGCAAAACATCAAAATTAATCTTATCACACCCGTTCTAACAGGATTTGTAATCCTGTTTATTTAAAATATGAATTTTTTTTATGAAGAAGTAAACACCATTATAAATGGTGTCGGATCGTTTATTTGAAGATTATTTTTATATGAAACAAAATATTCATTTCCTTAAGATAACACACCTCCTCCGATAAATCGGAGACTCCTCTCAAGAGGAGAATTTAAGAAGTCCCCTCTAAAAAAGAGGGGTGGTTCCGACTTGTCGGAATCGGGGTGTGTAAATAAAACTGATGTAAAATTTATTTTCTCACATAGGATAAAATTTATATGCAGAACATCAAAAATAAATTTATCGCAGTTGAAGGGGTAATCGGTGTTGGAAAAACTACTCTTGCAGAAGGATTAGCCAATAAACTTAATGCACAATTAATTTTAGAAGTTGTAGAGGAAAACCCATTTCTTATGGAATTTTATGATGATATAAAAGGCAAGGCGTTCCAAACTCAAATATTTTTCCTCTTAAGTAGATACAAACAAATGAAACAATTTTTCCAGATAGAAATGTTTCAAACTAATATAGTTAGTGATTATATGTTTATGAAAGATGTTATTTTTGCTAATCTTACTCTAAGACAGGATGAACTGGAGATGTATAAAATTATATTCTCTATATTAAAGGAAAAAGTTGTTCAACCTGATTTAATAATTTACCTTTATGCTGATTTAGAAAAAGTTTTAGATCGTATTAAATCTCGTAATCGTGTATTTGAAAGGAATATTCAGCCAGATTATCTCAAAAATCTAATGCAAACTTATGACAATTTCTTTTTCTCATTTTCAGATTGCCCGATAATAAAAATCAATACTAATGATATAAATCCGTTAAAGTCCATAAAACAATTTGACAAACTTCTAAATGAGATAAGAAAAGTGTTTCAATAATTATTATTATGCAAAAAGAAACTTCAACAATCATTTTAGCTGCTGGAAAGGGAGTTCGCATGAAATCTGAACTTCCAAAAGTTGCATTCAAATTGGGTGGGATATCACTTATTGAAAGAGTTGTTAGGAAAGTAGAGAAACTTACTTTTTCAAAAATTGTTGTAGTTATCGGATATAAGAAAGCAATTGTTAAAAAGTGTCTTGCTGATTATGATAATATTATATTTGTTGACCAAGAAGTTCAGAATGGTACTGGTCATGCAGTTATGGTAACTGAGAATCATTTTTCTAAATATGATGGAAATATTATAATAATTCCTGGAGATGTTCCATTGCTAAGTTTAGAAACTTTAGTAGAACTTAAAAATTTGCATAATTCTGAAAATGCTTCTGCTACTGTGTTAACGGCAGTTTTAGATAATCCTACTGACTATGGAAGAATTGTAAGAGACAATAATGGATTTATCGAAAAGATAGTTGAATTTAAGGATGCTAATAAAGAGGAGAGAAAAATTCATGAGATTAACTCCGGTATTTTCTGTTTTGATGCTAAAAGCCTTTTTTCTGCTCTATCAAAGATAAATAGCAATAATATACAAAAAGAATTATATCTAACAGATACCTTAGAAGTTCTGAGAAAAGAGGGTAAGAAGATATCAGCATTAACTGTGAAAGATTCAATCGAAGTTTCTGGTGTAAATTCTCGCGAACAACTTGCTTTTTTAGAAAACTATATTCAAAAATAAATCTATAAATGGAAAATTTGTATTCTCCCTGGCGGATTGATTATATCTTACAAGAAAGTGAAGATGGATGTATTTTTTGTAAGAAACCAAAGGAAAATGATGACAAGAATCTTTTGATTCTTAAACGAGGGGAATATACTTATATCATAATGAATTTGTATCCTTATAATAATGCACACTTAATGATTGTGCCTTATCGTCATATATCCAAATTTTCAGAATTAAGAGATGAAGAGTTGTTAGAAATGTTAAAAATGATTCAATTGTCTGAGAAAACCTTAACGAAAGTATATCATCCTGATGGTTTTAATATAGGCATGAATTTGGGAGAAGTTGCTGGAGCAGGTGTTGCAGATCATCTGCATATTCATATTGTACCAAGATGGCTTGGTGATACTAATTTTATATCAACAATAGGACAAACAAGAGTGATGCCAGAACGGATTGAAAATACTTACAAAAAACTCAAATATGAATTCAATAAAGAAGATATATAGAAAGTTTAAACCCATAAAATTCATTCTGATTTTTTTTTTCTTATCTGTCTAATATATTTATGTATTACAATTTTTAGTTCATCAGAAATAACTGAGAATAATAAACCGAAAACATCAATTGAAAAATATGATATTGCTATTCAAGTTTTAAATGGTTGTGGTAAATCTGGTTTAGCTCGTGAAGTCCGAAATATTCTTATTGATAAAGGTCTTAATGTGTTGTCATTTGGAAATGCAGATAAATTTGTTTATATGAAAACCGTTCTGATAATTCGTAATATGAATCCAGAAAAAGTAGAAACAATAAAAAAATTTTTACTAATACCACATATCTATCGTCAAATCAAAGTGGATTCATTATATGATTTTGTCATAATTGTAGGAAAAGATTATAAAAAATATTTTAATGGAATTGAATAGGTGGTATGGAGAAATATTCAACTAAAAGTAAATTAGAAATTATCACGCAGTTAGCAAAAGAGAAAAAGGCAGAAGATATAATCTCCTTAGATGTTGAGGATGTGAGCAGTTTAACAGATAAAATTATCATTTGCAGTGGAGATGGTACAATACATACTCGAGCAATTGGAAAATATATTATGGAAGAAACAAAGAAAATGTATATGATTATGCACCATCAAGAAGGGATACAAAATGGAATATGGATACTTCTTGATTTCGGCGATATTGTTATGCATATTTTTGATAGAACCGCTCGGGATTTTTATAAATTGGAAGAACTTTGGAGAGAGTTAACTGAAAAGGTTAAGTCTAATTTACTTGAATATACATAGCACGGTAAACCGCAATCAAAAATTAAATGATAAAATTCCAAAATCCAAATTCCAAAATCCAAATAAATTACAATGACCAAAAAATCAAATTTAAACCGTATTTATGATTTAGAAGAACGTACTTTTTCCCGATTAATCGGGACTAAAAGTGTTAGGTTCTTTGTAAAGAAATTACCCAGAACGATAGCGAACATTGAAGATGGGAAACAGTTAATTAAATCATCAGGTTCTGTTGGAGCCAATTATATAGAAGCTAATGAGTCATTGAGTAAAAAAGATTTTGTATTTAGGATAAAAATTTGTAGAAAGGAAGCAAAAGAGAGTGCATATTTTATAAGACTAATAAAAGAAACTAATCCAAAAGAACTTGAAAATGAATCATTATCTCTTTACAATGAAGCGATAGAGTTGAAAAAAATATTTTTACCCCGTTAGATATTTACACTAAATGAATATTTGCCATAAAACTCAATGTTTATTAAAATAATATCTATAAGGGATAAAAATTAATAGATTATCTAACGGGGTGAATCAATCATAGAAAAATCAAAATAACTGTTTTGGTCATTAGAATTTTGTGATTGATATTTATTTGTTATTTGGTGTTTGCTATTTGGTATTTAATTTTTAATTTATCAGTAAACTTTGATGTTCTACAAAATATTTTGCCACATAAACTAAAGATTTTACTTGTAATACTATAAAATTATACAAGAGGATAAAATGTTAATTGATGTAATAAAAGAAAAAATCCGTAAAAGCATCAAATCACAGGATTTGGAGCCACCCTCAAAATCGAAAATTAATGTTGAATATCCAAAATATAAAAAATTTGGTGATTATGCAACTAATGTTGCTTTGAGTTTATCAAAAAAATATAAAAAGAAACCAATGTTGTTAGCCAGGAAATTAGCTATTTTTTTAAATTCAGATCCTTTATTCAAAGAAGTTTATGTTGAAAAGCCCGGATTTATCAATTTTCGTATTTCATATAAATTTTTATGGCAAATTCTTAGAGACATAAACAAGCAGAAAGAAAAATTTGGTTCAAATCCTCTAAAGGGAAAGAGTAAGCGAGTTCTTATTGAATTTGTAAGTGCTAATCCTACTGGTCCTCTTAATGTCGTTAATGCTCGTGCCGCCGCATTAGGAGACTCCCTTGCAAAGATACTTTCTTTTTTAGGATATTATGTTGAAAAAGAATATTTTATCAATGATGCTGGCAATCAAATTGAACTATTGGTTGAGTCAATTGAATCTGAGCTTAATAGGTTAGATAATATTGAAGTTGAAGAATTAGAAGATGGATATAAAGGAGAATATATTGTTAATATTGCCAATAGTATTTTAGATAATGAAGGAACTAACATTTTCAATTTATCCAAAAAGGAAAGATACAATAAAATCAAAGAATATGCAATTAATAATATATTGTCAGACCAGAAAAAAACCCTTAAAGCTTTTAAAGTGAATTTCGATAATTGGATATCTGAAAGTGAATTAAGACAAAAAGGGTGTATTGAAGATATTCTAACTTATCTTTCTGAAACAGGAAATATCTTTGATAAGGATGGTGCTGTATGGTTTTGCAGTAGCAAATTCGGAGATGTGAAAGACCGTGTCATTATGAAGACAGATGGGGATGTTACTTATTTCGTGCCAGATCTTGCATACCATATTACAAAATATAAACGGGGTTTTAGTAAAATTATAGATATTTTAGGACCAGACCATCACGGTCATATTCTAAAGCTAAAAGCAGGTCTTTCCGCACTTGAATATAAAGCAAGCACTCTTTCATTCATTCTTCTACAACAAGTAAACCTGCTAATTGCTAATCAGAAAGCGAAAATGTCTAAACGCGAAGGGAATATTATTACTTTACAGCAATTGATAGATGAAGTAGGTACTGATGCTGCTCGTTTTTTCTTTCTTATGCGCAAGTCAAATACTCCTTTGGATTTTGATATAGAATTAGCCAAAAAGCAGTCTTCAGAAAATCCAGTTTACTATGTTCAGTATGCTCATGCGAGAATTTGTAGTATTCAGAATATGGCAAAATCTAAAATGATCAAGATGAGTAACTTTAAACAAGAGTATCTTAAACGACTAAACCATAATATTGAATTGGATATTATACGACATTTGGTGAAATTTCCAGAATTAATAGTTCATATTGGAACAACTTATGATGTTAATCTATTAACAGCTTATCTTATAGAATTGGCATCGCTTTTTCATAGTTTTTATCAGAAATATAAAGTTGTTAATCCGAGATTTATGGAGCTTTCTCTTGCACGACTATATCTCTGTAAAGCTGTGCGAATTGTTTTATACAATGGTTTAAATCTACTTGGTATTTCAGCACCTAAGAAGATGTGAAGAATTTGCCAGGAATTCCATGAATTATCACTACCTTTATTATAGTAATATTTTTGTTTGTGCCCGCCTGCCAAGGCTTGGTGGGCAGGTCGGTTAGTGCTTGCCCTGTGAAATAATCCCGATTCACCCTTCACAGTAGTACTGCTACGGAGAACGGGTGTGCCTCTGTGGTAAGAGATTTTCAGATGAAATATACATGTCAGCAAGCAGACTCAAA
>JAGMCF010000088.1 GCA_023129415.1 Candidatus Cloacimonadota bacterium | reverse complement strand
GAGTATCTTCAGTTTTCATATAAGAAAAAGAAATTTTGGACGATAAAGGTAAATCATTAAGAACAGAATTAACACTAAATTGATAATTCTGGGAGTTTACATCAAATCTTTTAAATTTATTATCAACAGAATTAGAATTATAAACATTAAAAGATAATCGTGTCTTGGCAAATCTTAATGAAGGTATTCTATAAGATGTACTAAAGCCAAGAGTACTATTTGCTTGATCAACTTCATAAAGCGAGTCAGGAGTATCTTTTATTCTATCTGATTGTTGATAATTGAAACTAATACATGGTAGATAATCATTTTGGGGATAATAGCCAATATTTGCAAATAATCCTTTGATTTCAGTAGTTCCAGTCTTATTATCACTCAAATTATCTTCATAACTATTATAACCTGCAGTTAGATTTATTTGATTATTTAAAAGACGCAAACTATTTCGTATATTAAAACCAGCTTTATCCTTTTGCAAGTAGGGATTGGCTAATGAGTTATAACTTCCACCAACATAGGAGTATTTCACATTTAATAAATTACTCAGAAAGAATATTCTCCCATAAACTTCTCCAGCAATAGAGCTCAAATTAGGAGGTTTCAATGGCTCCATATTCTTGTTTACAATAATAATATTCTCCAATTCTGCTGGTTTAATACCCCACGGTAATTCTACACCCAAAGTATCTAAATCTTCTTCACTAATCACCCCTTCGCTGATATCATTATTGAGTAAACTTGTAGAAATCTCTGCTCCTAAAGTTAATCTTTGGCGAAATAATGCTAATTTTGTATCAAGACCCACTACAATATTATCTTTAGGATTAGCAGCAAATTCTTCGGATTCCATATCATCTTTTACCTTTAAAGCAGACAATCCAAAAACAAATTTCCGTTCATTACCAAATTGTAATCTTAAACCAAAACAATTCCTTTTATAAGTACCACCTATGACTGATGTGTCTGTGATAGTTGTATCAGATGTTGTTGATACAGTATCAATAACTATACTACCTCTGATATTCCTCTTAATCTTACCATAGAATGAATGTAATTTAAAAAATCCAAATTTTACTTCACCACCATATCCTCTGATATTTTTTCCTGAGATTATGTTATTTGGGAAACTTTGATTCTGGTCTCCTAAATATAGTGCCAGATGAGGAATATGCATTTCTAAAGAATATCTATTCACAGGTTGTTTGCTTTTATCTTCCTCAGAAGAAAAATAAACCCTGCCTTTATATCTAAACCAGTTCTTTCCACCTCTTAAGTTCAAACGACCAAAATTTTTCCATTCATCTTCCTTACCATAATAATAAGAGCTATCATCAGCAGAATATGCTTGTAACCTTGAAACTAATGAAAAATCTCCATTAATAGTAATAGGTAATCTTTGAGTAATTTTTCCCTTTTTTACAAAAACAATCCACTCATCTGATTCAAATATAGATTCATCATCATTGTATGCAGCAATCTTTATTGAATGTCTACCTTCTGTTATTCTTTCTGGTTTATAAACCAACATATTAGCAGTAACAGTCGCATTATCTGTAACATCAATTCCATCAATTATAAGTTTGATTATTTTCTCTTTTATTTCTTCCTCAATAATGAAATATGAAATTGCAACCATAAAATCTTCAGTAGTAAAATTGAATTCATCCGCGGGGCTTAATTTTTTGAACACTTTTGGTCTAGTAACTTTTTCTGTTACTTTCAACGGAACATAGAAAGGGTTATTTATTGCATCTACAGATGGCAAGGTAAGTTCTTCTCCATCTGTAATTATAATACGAAAGTAATATTCAATATCTTGATCAATAAAATCTCCTGGAATCTCTGCATTGAATATAGGATTTATATCGGTTCCATTTTCCATATAAATTTGAATATAGCCAAGATTCCCTTTTCTATAAAAAAGATATACTTCTTTTATTTGCTCAATCCCACTTATAACTTCTAATTCTAAAGGTAAAGTTATTCCTTTTTCAGTAAAATTTGGAGGAAAGTGATTAAATTCTGGAATATCATTTGCAAAGACAAACTGACAATACGCAATTATGAATACGAATAGAATTATTTTAAATAATTTGATCTCCATTAATCCTCCTTTTTATAATAAATTTTCAGTGTTCTCATTTCACCATTTTCATCCTCAAATTGAATTTCTATAACATTGCTTTCTGCTTTTTCAATCTCTTCTTTAATTTCTTCTGAAATTTGTTCTGGCTTAGTTTTTTCTACTGTTGGGATTTCACCTTCTTTTGCAACACCTGTATTGCCTTCTTCAACATCCTGTGAACCTACATCTGTTCTTAGTTCAACGACACCTTCAAAAGTAATAACCATAGTTTCACCATCATCTTTTACATTTGTGTGGAAACTTGTTCCTTTAACAGCAGCAACAGAGGTCGGGGTTTGAATCTGATACTCCCCTTTTTCTTTTGTTACTTTTGACCATAAATCCCCGATCTCCAAAAAAAGTTTTTTATCTAACTTATCAACCTTTTTTTCTGTATTAATTGAAAGAATGGAATTTGAAAAGAGCTTTATTATTGCTCCATCATCAACAAATCTTATTGCTGCCATTGACTCTTCTTTTGAAATCAACTCATCTCCTGAATAAAGCACTTCACCGCTCTCAACTCGACTACTTTCGTTATTTCTGTTTAATAATATCTCACCATTTGCTTTTAAAACCAAAGCAGCAGGTGAACTTTCTTTTGCGTATATTAAAATACTACTAACAAGTATTATTAATAGTAAAGCAAGAAACTTTTTCATACTACCTCCAGATAATATTTTTAAATTTATATTAGAGTCCACTATAAAAAGTCAGATTTGTGGAATAAGAAACCGTTGAAACGGTTATTATTTAGTTGTGTTTTTAGCAACCCACAACTTAAGTTGTGGGTTACTTGTAAGTTAGAAAACTGTAACTGTTTCAACAGTTTATGAAATTCAGAGGAAATTTCAGAATATTTCACATATAATACCTTAATAACTTTTTATAGTAAACTCATATTATTATTCAATAACAATTGTAACATCACCACCAAGAATGGCATTTAATAAATTTAATAAATCTTCCGGGCTAATCAGTACACCATTTAGATAAATCCCACCAGTAGGTGAAAATTGCCCTGTATTCAAGCCTGGAATGTTAATTCCAAAATTTTGCAAATTTTGTATAAAAGTTATTATATTTTGTGTTTGTGTGTTAGTTCCTGGAGCAAGTTCAATAATAAAGCAAAATAATTCACTTGTTAAATAAATTTCACCTAATGTAGTATAGACAGTACGAATAACTCTCCAACCATAAGGCTGACCTGGTTGCAATGCAGGATAACTTCCTGAATATGGATAGATATAATCAGTTATTCCATCTTGTGCATGATGTGGAGTTTTATTTACAACATCCTCTGCAGTTTCACCTGGTAAAATTTCATAAATTTCAAAACGAAATTCTGAACCAGGTGAGAACCAACCAAATATTGGCGAATTTCCAACAATTAATGGAGGACTATTACTAAAAGATTCACCTGGTGTAATAAGCTCCACACTACTTGGATTAGTAATATTAACAGTTGCTATTACGGAATCATAAATATCTTCATCATTAATATCGTCAGTAACATTAGGATCCACTGCATATAAAGTAAAAATATATTGACATGCTGGAAGAAATCCATCACCCGAAACATGATCTTTGAAAACCTGATTTGCAGGATCATCTAAAATATCATTCCAATTTCCTGCTATTTTCATCTCAGATCTAATGAGATCTCGATTAGAAAAGGTTACTGATTGTCCCGGACCCAAAACCAAAGAATCTGGATTTGTGCTGCCAAGCATAGTATAATCATGCGTTATTATACCCTGATCTCTTGTTAAAATATTAAGAAAATCAGGACAACTTGAACTAAATGCAAGAGATAATTTGCAACTTTGAGGGTTTACATTATCAGTGTTTGTAACTTGCATTATAAAAAGTAAAGGTTGGTTTGGTGGATTGTCTTTATCTAAACTAGAAGGATAAAAAATCTCATACTCACCTACAAATAATACTTCAAGTTCTATAGATTGGGTGTAAGCCACACTTGAAATAACCAGTAAAAATAATATTAAACAAATCGTTTTTTTCCCCGATAAGTATCGGGATTTCGCTTTACTCAACATCTTTTACTCCTTTTGTAATTTTTTCTTGAAAATTTTAAGATAATAACTTAATAAATTTTCCTACTCAGACATTTATATAATTTTCTAAATAAACTTCATACTAATTTATACTTTATTTTTATAGAACTCATTAAAAAATTTAATTAATTTTTTGGGAATTATCTGTCAAGAAAATTAAAAATAAAAAAATTATTGACAAAAGAATAATAAAAATAAATTAATTGACTATAATATTTTATCCTATTAATAGATTAGTTCTATTAGTTTATCTTATGCATCTTGTTAATTTAATAAAATCAACCAATGATTATTTGAGATGTTAACTTATTTGATAGGTAAAAAGTAATTTGAGATATGAGCTTCTTTGGTAGGAAAGAAAGTTATAGAAATATTTAAATCAAGTTTAACATAACTTTCCATAATTATATTAACCAATTAAAATTATGAAGATCATTTGGAGGAAAAAATGAAAAAAAGAGAATTATTGGTTCTAACCATCAGTTTATTTATTGTCCTTGGAATTACTCAGATACTTAATTCTGCCCCTTTAATGGTAGAAAATTTTGATTTCAGTGGTTACTTGGATGAAAATGGTTGGACTCAACATAGTGGTTCAACTGACAGGATTGATACTACTACTGGTTTGACATATACTGACTATGTTTGCTCTGGTATAGGAAATGCAGCATTAGTCGATGGAACAAGTCAGGATGTAAATAAAACCTTTTCTGCAGTAAGTTCTGGAACTGTATTTTCTACTTTTATGGTAAATGTTAGTTCTGCTGGAACTTCTTACTATTTCCACTTTGCTTCAGATCCATGGTCTTATGCATACCGGGCAAGAATGTTTTGCAATTCTGATGGTACTGGAGATTTTGAGTTTGGCTTATCATTTTCCGGGGGTTCTGCTGATGGTTTGACTAATAATGATTATTCTTTTAATACCACCTATTTAGTTACGGTAAAATATGTATTTATCGATGGTGAAAATAATGATGAAGTTAGCTTATATGTCTCTACATCAGGTGTTCCAACAACAGAACCAGTTACACCAACTTTAGGACCATTTACTAGTACTGCTGGTGATATTTCTAATGTTGGAGCTGTTGCACTTCGTCAGTCCTCTTCAACTCCCCATATAATAATTGATGGAATTAGGGTTGCAACAAATTGGGAAGATGCGACTCTCCCAGTAGAACTCTCCTCATTCACTGCAGAATATACTATCAACCAAACTGGACAGAAATATGTTTCAGTCAACTGGACTACTGCAAGTGAAACCGATGTGATTGGATTTAATATCTATCGTAATATTGGAGAAACATACGGACCTTCTGATATAATTAATAGCGACATAATTAAAGGAAATGGCACTACAACGCAAATGCATACATATTCATTTAAAGATGAGGAAGCAGATGTATATACATCCTATTATTATTGGCTCGAAGTTGTAAATTTAGGCGGTATAAGTGATATTCACGGTCCAATTGAATATAAGTCAATTGATATTGATGGTAATGGAGAATTGAATATTATTACTGGAAATTTTAATCCCTGCTTTCCTAATCCTGTTCAACTTGGAGATGAGATAAACTTTAAGTTTATGGTTGGTGGTCTTGAAGGAAATACTAAACATGTTGAACTTAAAGTGTATAATGTTTTAGGTGAATTGGTTAGAGAAATAGTTAATGAAGATAGAATGATTGATGAATATACAGAAACTTGGACCCCAAGGAATCTACCTCCTGGCGTTTATCTTTATCAGCTCAAGACGGAAAACTTTAATGAAGTCAAGAAGTTGGTTATCATAAGATAGAATAATCCTAATGGTTATAAATAAAATCCCCAGGATTGTCATATCCTGGGGATTTTTACTCATCTTCATTTTTATAGATAAACCATGATAATAAATAAGAAAAACTTATTGGCTATATTATCAAATAAATAAATGAAAAAACCTAAGATACTGTTTTTATTCGTATTACTCAATTGTTTACTATTTATACCCAATCTGCTTGCAGATATAAACTTCAGGGTTATGACTTACAATGTATTGAATTTTTCTGAAGCAAGTGGCTTGGATAGAATTCAATACTTCCAAACTATCATAGAAGAGGTTAATCCTGATATTGTCATTATGCAGGAAATGATTAATGAAGAAGGGGCAAACCTGATGCTTAATGCATTAAATACTAATGGACAGGAATATACAGGGGCTGAGTTCATTGACGGATATAATACTGACAATATGTTTTATTATCGAACTTCAATTGCAACTCTTGTATCACAAGATACAATTCACACGGATTTAAGGGATATTTCAGAATATGTTGTAATAATTGGTGAAAATGAGATAAGATTTTATAGTTGTCATTTAAAAGCAGGTCAAGGTCCAAGTAATCGTGCCAAGCGGCTTGCTGAAGTTACAATATTAAGAAACAGGTTAAATAATACATTACCTGAGGGAACTGAATTCCTTATTGTCGGTGATATGAATTTTTACTATAGTAATGAACCGGGGTATCAAAAACTTATTGCTGATGAAGAAAATAACATTGGTAAAACTCAAGACCTTATTGATAATGTCGGTTACTGGCATAATAATGAAAAATTTGCTTCCGTTCATACCCAGTCTACCAGAGATTCAGCTTTTGGTGGTGGCGCGAGTAGTGGCCTCGATGATAGATTTGATTTTATCTTTGCATCTTATGGATTAAATAACAGTCATGGAATAGAATATATTAATAGTAGTTATACTGCATTTGGTAATGATGGAGATCACTTTAATATGTCTATAAATTATGGAGAGAATGGAGTAGTATCACAAGAAGTTGCAAATGCTTTATATTATGCCTCAGACCATTTGCCTGTATATGCTGATTTTGAATGCAACTTGTTTAATACCAATACTAATAGCGAATTGAATATTATTACATCCAATCTAAATCCCTGTTATCCAAATCCTGCCACATCAGGAAATACAATACACTTTGGATTCAGAGTGGGTGGAATTGAACTAACTAACCGACATGTTGAATTGAAAGTATATAATGTTCTCGGTGAATTGGTTGAAGAAATTGTAAATGAAGATAAGCTAGTCAAAGACTATACAGAACAATGGACTCCAAAGGATTTACCAAATGGTGTGTACCTCTATCAACTCAAGATAGATAACTTTAATGAAGTAAAGAAGTTGGTTATATTCCAATAGAAGTTAAGTTTAAGCATATAAATAAAATCCCCGTGGTGAGATATCCTTGGGGATTTTTTATTAAAAATGTGCGACCTTCAAGGTTTACAAAACCTTGAAGGTCTTTGAAACAATCTATATTTTCATTGATAGAAAAATAGAATTTCCTGTAAAATTAAAAGAGACTTTTGAATCTTTTACTTTATGTAAAGCAGGAATTAGATATCCAAAAGCAGAACCAATAATGGCGCCACATATTATATCAGTAGGAAAATGATTACCGCTGGCAACTCTTAAGATTCCTGTTGCGGCAGCTAAGGAAAGATTAGCTATCCAGAATAAAGTTGGATACTGTCCACCTCTCTCCTGATATAGATATGAGCCAAAAACTGCTGCAGAAAAAGCAGTTGTAGTGTGCATAGAGACAAAAGAAAATCTTGCATCGCGATTATCTTGTCTTGAACTATCTGCTTGATCATTATATGTATATGGACGATTCCTTTTGGTCAAAAACTTACACCATTTTGCTATACCAGCTTGTAAATACATTGTCTCGCCATAAATAATCATATCTGAAATGAAATTCTCTTTATCAATAAGAAGTGAGGTTCCAATTGGGATTAGAAAGTTGGTATAAACAGTATAATCGCTTGCTTTTTTCAACTTCAAATCATATAAATCTGCAGCAAATCTGTCTAAAACGAAAATCTCATTTTTGTCCAATTCCTTGATTTGATCTTCTGAAAGCCCATCAATTGTTCTTTTATATGAATCGGCAGATAAATCTAAACCAAAAGCTGATATAATTATTGGAATATCTGTTTTGTATGATAATTTCCACTCATCAGCGTAAAGAAAATTAAATAATATAAAAAAAAGAACAACACAACAAAATATTTTCCTTTTCACTTTTACCTTTTACCTTTTCCCTTTAATCTTTTACCTTTAATCTTTAATCTTTTACCTTTTCCCTTTAATCTTTAATCTTTCAATCTTTTTTTGCCTTTTGCCACTGCCGCTGCCGACTGCCACTTAAAGAGTTGCCACCATAATCGCCTGGATTGTCCAAACACGATTTTCAGCTTCGTCAAAAACTCTGGAATATTTACTTTCAAAGACTTCATCAGTTACTTCGCATATATCTGGATATTTCTTTGCAACTTCTGTTTTAAGATTATGAAAAGAAGGAAGGCAATGCATAAAAATAACATTATCATTTTCTGCCATCTTTATCATATCCATATTAACCTGATATGGCTTTAGCAGTTGGATCCTTTCTGGAATTTTATCTTCTTCGCCCATAGAAGCCCAGATATCAGTGTATATAACCTTGCAACCTTTTACTCCTTGCTCAATTGACTCAGTTACCATAATACTTGCACCACTCCCAATTGCATATCCTTTGCATTCATCAACTAATTCATTTTGTGGAAATAAAGATTTTGGTGCAACAATACGAAAATCCATACCCATTTTAGATGCTCCTATCATTAAAGAATTAGCAACATTATTCCTGCCATCCCCAACATAAGCCAGCTTTACACCTTTTAAAAAACCGAATTCCTCTTGAATAGTCATAAAATCTGCAAGTGCTTGTGTGGGATGATAAAGGTCAGTAAGACCATTCCATACAGGTACTCCAGAATATTCCGCAAGAGTTTCAACAGTTTCCTGGTTAAAGCCACGAAAACCAATTCCATCAAACATCCTTCCCAGAACTCTTGCAGTATCTTTTACAGATTCTTTCTTTCCAAACTGAATATCATTCTTTCCCAAAAACTCAGCATGCGCACCTTCATTATAAGCAGCAGTCACAAAAGCACAGCGAGTTCGGGTGGAAGTTTTTTCAAATAGCAAAGCGATATTTTTGCCATCAAGCTTCTTCTTTAATGAACCATTCTTCTTGGCATTTTTAAGTTGAATTGCAAGATAAAATAAATAATTAATCTCTTCCTTTGAGAAATTTTTTAATGTTAATAAGTTTTTTCCTTTCAAATCAAAAGCCATTTCTCCTCCAATTTCTTCACCATAAGAAAACTGTGAACAAAAACATTTTTTTAACTCAATTAACTCAAGTTTCGCACTTGGTAACTC
>JAGMCF010000087.1 GCA_023129415.1 Candidatus Cloacimonadota bacterium | reverse complement strand
ATAAAAGGGCTTGACTTTCCTAATGTAACTCTTGCTGGAATTATCTCAGCAGATGTAAATCTTAATCTTCCAGATTTTCGGGCTGCAGAGAGAAACTTCCAACATATTACACAGGTAGCAGGTCGTACTGGGAGAAGTGAGAAAAAAGGTGAAGTTATTGTTCAGACCTATAATCCGAAACATTATAGCATTCAATTAGCACAAGAGCAAAATTTTCAAGGGTTTGTTGAATATGAATTGTCATTAAGAAAAAAACTATATTACCCACCATATACAAAATTAGTTAGATTACTTTTTACTTTAAATGATATGAACAAATTGAAAAAAATTGTATTTGCGATTAGTAGGGAAATAAGACAATTTGAAAGATCTGGGGAAATAATTATTTTAGGTCCTGTTATAGCTCCAATAAGTAAAATCCGCAAACAATATCGCTATCATATTATTATCAAAGCAAATGATAGGAATGCTGTAAAAAGGTTTGTTACCTGGTTTCAAACAAATGTGAAAATACCAGGTTATCTTAAAATGCAGATTGATGTGGATCCGATCTCATTGTTGTAAAATGCTTAAGTTTAGCATAATGGCTTTACTATGTTAAGAAAATTTTAAGAAAAAATTTGACATCGTATCCTATTTTGAGTACAAATGTACTCAAAAAGGAGTCCAATTGTTAGAGAGTTTATACATTACTAAATCAAAAATCAGGCAGGATTTACTTGCTCTTTTCTTTACTAATCCCTCTCAAAAATATTATTTACGGGAATTACAAAGAGTATTAGGTTATTCAGCAGGTAGTATTCGCAGAGAACTTTTAAAGTTCCAAAAAGATAATTTATTTGATACTGAAAAAGTTGGAAATCTCCTTTACTATTCCTTAAATACTAATCATCCTCTATTTGAAGAATTAAGTAGTATTGTCTCAAAAACTGTAGGGGTTGAAGGAAGATTGAGAAAAGCATTGTCATCTATCAAGAAAATAAAAACCGCTTTCATATATGGGTCTTTTGCTGCAAAAAGTCAAAGTCCTGCAAGCGATATTGACCTAATGATAATTGGCAATCCTAATACTTCTACTTTAAATGAAAAAATCGCAGAATTAGAGAAAATTCTAAAAAGAGAGATAAATATCTCTCTCTATTATTTTAAAGAATATGAAACACAAAGAAAAGCCAGAAGTGGTTTTTTTCTGGAGTTACTAAAAAATCCAAAGATAATGTTAATTGGCAAAGAAGATGATTTATAAAGATTCAAAAGAATCTCTTTTAAAAGAGGATTTCATTAAAAAATGTCCTATTGATTACAAAGCTATAAAAAACTTGATAAAACGAGCTTATATTGATTTAAAAACCGCTAAGAGAAACTTAGATGATGATGAAGAATGTTCTTATAATTATGCATATAATGCCATGTTGCATTCGGGATTAGCTTTAATGTTCAGCCAAGGATTCAGACCTGAGATCAAAAATAAACATCTAACCATTGTGAAGTTTGCAAGTTCAGTATTAGGAAACAAATTTAAAAGAGTTATCAATAACTATGACTTTATGAGAAGAAAAAGGCACCGCTTTATTTATGAACCAGATATTCCCTGTTCAAGAAAAGAAGCAGAAGATGCTTTAAGAACTGCTAAAGAATTTGTAGATATAATCAGTAAATCAATAAAAGAAAAAGATCCCCAAATTGAATTGGATTTGAAATGAAAGAAGAGAATATTGAAGAAAGAAATAGTTCGTATACACTCCCATTGGGGGAGTTTCCACGACCTTTGGGATCGGGGATACATATGTTAGACAGCATTAATTAGAAAGGATATCGAATGCAAAACAATGAAGCAGAACAAAAAAAAAGAAAATATCAGCTTATTGAAATTTTGAAAAATCATTTTGAAAAATGGAAACAAAGTAAGAAACTAAATGCAATGTCTAAAGAATCACTTAAATATTATCATGACGAATTTGATATTAAAGAGAATAAAGAAACAGAAATTCCAAATGATGAGAACATAAGGCAAAATTGTTTATGGTTAATGGAAATTTATCCACCTGAGTCGATTAATAATCTTATTACATGTTTGGAAGGATTAGATTGGAAAAATACTTTTGGTTCATCTAAAAATGATAAATTGTCTGAAAAAATAAAAAACATAAGAGAGAATAATTTATATAGTTGGCATAATCTTGGATATATAGTTCCTCACAATAAAAAGTCTCTCTTACCGAGTAAGGAATCCATCTTACCTTTTGGAGTAAGGCATATCAAACTTTCTTTACTTCATTCAATTTCAAGCACAACAATCTTGATATTCCAATTCATATTTGATGATGAGGCTTCATCAAGACTTGAAAAGACAATAAATAAAAAGTTTTCTACTTACGTTGAAAAAATCAAAAATGGAAATCAATATATAACACCAATTTCTCAAAAAATGTCATCATTAGTACAATTAAAAAAATCAATCTACTTCGATTGCATAAATTGGATAAAAGACAATTTACAAGGATATTATACGGCTAACAATTTAATTGATAAAATGCCAATTTGTGATTTTATAACGCTTGATAAAGCAACACCTTTTCCTAATAAATCAGGTTTACCTAATAGTTATTTGCATATTTTAAATATGAATTATCCTGACAATGTATGGCTTCCAGATGACTTAGATGGTTTATATTTTAGATTTTCAATTTCCAAAGATCAGCGAAACCCGTACATGCAATTAGTCGGAAAATTTTCTGAGATATTAAAGAATAAAAATCTTAAGCATTATGGTGGAAAAAGTAAAAATGGGTTAGTTAACTATTTAAAATATTTCGATAATACATTGGCAATGTTTGCATTATTTTACTTATATAAGACTTATGAATGGCAAGTATCCAAAATTAGAGATGAAATTTCAAATATTAATATTTCTAAATTAAAAAAAGCCTCTCTACAACTCAATGAAACGAGTAAGGATTTTGCGATTTTAGATAGGAACTTGCCTTTTTTTACATACGAAATAAAGGAATATTGCAGGAATAAAAAACTCTTTTTTCAAAATGTTTACACTTTTCATCGAATGAAAGAGGATAAGCATAAAAGAGAGTTGATGAATGAAATCCGCATTTCTCTTAAGAAAAACTCAAAAATACTTCTTACAGCTCATAATAATTTAAGGCAATCACTTTCAACAACTTCAAACATAATCAACTCATTATCAAATGAAAAACTATCAAGAAATAGTTATAAGTTGCAAGTAATCATGTGCATTATGATGTTATTTATGTTTATTTTCACAATATTTCTATCAGTATCCCATTAAAGAATAAATCAACAACGCCATCTAACAATGCACCCACAAACTCCTTAAGCTCCGTTCGTGGCGTGCTGGAACGTTATGTGAAAATGGAAAGGATATGGAAAAACTAAATAAAACAGAAGATATGATATCAAGTATAAATCAAAGTATATTTTTTGAAGAATTTACCTATTCAGAAAATAATTTTCGCACAAGCATAGATAATCAAGAGCTTCAATTAGCTGATAGTGTTGTTTGGCTTGAAGACATTTTATTTATAATCCAAATTAAAGATAGGAATCTAAAGAATGTAAAAGACTCAGAATCAGAAGAGAACTGGTTTAAAAGTAAAGTGATAAAAAAAGCATCGTGGCAAATAAATAAAACAATAAGTTTCCTCAATTCTTATTCTGATATTACAATAACTAATGAAAGAGGTCACAAATTTTGTATTTCAGAAGCTCCCAAAGATAATATAAAAAAAATAATCATTTACACTTCAAGTGATAAGCTACCAGTTAATAGAAGATTAGAAAAATTTTATGAAAGCAGTAAAGCAGGTTTTATACATTTGTTTAATTCCATTGATTATAAATGGATCTGTAAAATTTTAGTTACTCCAACCGAAATTGATGATTATTTATCGTTTAGAGAGCAAATCAATACAAACTATGCTAAACATATAAATAAACTACCTGAGCAAGCAATATTAGGTCAATTTCTTAGTGGTAATTTTGACGAAATACCTGAATATGATTTTATCAAATATTTGGAACAATTAGAAGACGATTCGAATGAATTCTCTTTATTTCATATAATAGAAAAATTTCCAGAAAAAATTGAATTCGAACCTTTTACTCATTCTTACTATATGATTATAAAAGAATTAGCAAAACTTACGAGAGCAGAATTGAAATTATTTAAAGAACGATTTGATGCTTCTTGGAAGCAATGTAACTCGTCTAAACTAATCTTTCCTTTTCGTTTCGTAGTCCCCAGAAATAATATTGGGTTTATTATTATACCAATTCCAAATGGGCATAAGAATGAAGCCAAAAATGCTTTAAAGAATTTTACTCAAGCCCATAAATATGACCAAAGAACTAAAAAATGTATAGGAGCCTCTATTGCTAAAGACAAGGATGATTACATAATATTGTGGGAGTTTCTTGAAGCTGATTGGAAGTATGATCAATATTGGGAAGACAAACTTAAAAATAACTCTCCCTTAAGCAAAGTGAAATCTAAAGAGTTAACACTTTATCGTTTTAAAAAAAATAACAATTATTAAAGGAGACAACTATGAAAAAATACTTATTATTTGTATTCATATTAATTCCATACTTTCTGTTTTCTTACACAATTGAAGAAACACTTCAGCAAATAGAATCTCTGAAAAAAGAGATTTCTCATAATGAACAGGTTGTTGAACAAAAAATTGCTGATTTAAAAGAATCTAATCCTTTTTTTGCTGAACAGGATCCATTTGAAAGTGATACTAAATATTTAGGAAGAATGAGTAAAGCAATGCCACAAATTGACCGCTTGCGTAAACAATACTTGGGGGATCTTTGGAAAAAAATGAGTATTTTGCGTGGACGACTTTTTGAAACAAAAAATATTATTATTGAGCTTGATTCTAAAAAATATGACGCGAATAACGAAGTGTGGTCATTTGTTGTAGAGCACTTGGATTATCAAAAAGAACATATTTTATTAAATATAAAAGTTTCAAAACAAGATGCTCGAACTCTTTATGAACATAAAGATAAACTCCAAGTAACTGGTATATTGGCAGTTGATATAGGTGATAAAATTGGCTTGGCTAAATTAAAACTAAAAGACCCAATAAGTGGAATAAATATTATTCATGAAATTCAACCAATGAAAACATTTAAACATAAAGATAATGTCAATTCAGTTGCTTTCAGCCCCGATGGGAAATTCCTCGCAACGGGATGCGATGACGATTATGCTCATATTTTTAATTTAGAAACCGGCAAAGAAGTGAAATCTTTCAAGCATAAAGATCATGTCAATTCAGTTGCTTTCAGCCCGGATGGGAAATTTTTGGCCACTTGTTCAAATGAGTGTGCACGTATCTTTAATTTTGTGGCAGGAAATGAAGAATTATCGTTTGAAAAAATTGGTTATTTAAGATGTATTATATTTAGTCCTGATGGGAAATTCCTTGCTATCGGTTCGGGTGATGATGCACGACTCTTTAATTTGGAAACAGGAAAAGAAGTAAAATCGTTTGAGGATGAAAATTTTGTTAAATCTATTGCTTTCAGGCCTGATGGTAAATTCATTGCTACTGGTAGTGGTGATATCCATTCAACATTCGGTTATTCACGAATCTTCAATTTAGAGACAGGTCAAGAAATAAAATCGTTTTATCATAAAGAGCCCGTCAATACTGTTTCTTTCAGTCCTGATGGGAAATTCTTGGCAACAAGTACTAGTAGTTATATGAAAAAAGGTTATACACGAATCTTTAATTTAGAGAACGGAAAAGAAGTGAAATCTTTCAAGGGTGAATTAACTTTTGACTTTAGCTCAGATGGGAAGTTTCTGGCTACTGGTTCTAATAATGGCAAAGCCATGATTATTAATTTGGAGTCAGGTAATAAAGTGAAATATTTTGAGCATAACAAGTCTGTAAAGACCGTTGCATTCAGTCCGGATGATAAGTATCTCGCTGTGTGTTGTTCTTATGATGATAATGTTTATATTTATCGCACATTTGCACAAATAGAAGACAAGATTTTGGCAAAAAAGATAATTTCACGCCCACCATCACTTACAGCGTCTGTTATATTTAGTGAACTATCAGGAAATCAGTATTTGGACGCTTTAGAGAAAGGTGAAATTTCAGTAACTGTAATAAATACTGGAAAGGGTTCAGGAAAGGGAATAACTATAAAATTTGATCCGGAAAGAATAGAGGGTCTTAATTATAACAATTCCTACATTGATGAAATTCCTGAAGGAAAGGAAGTTACTGTAAAAATACCTGTTGAAGCATATATTGATGTAAAAGAAGCAACTCAAGTTCTTAGAATAAATTTTGAAGAAATAAATGGTTTTCCTCCTGCGCCTGTTGAAATAGAATTTTCCACAAAAGCATACCAGAAACCAAAAATGTTCATTGTGGATATAGGCATTGAAGATAATAATAATAATGGAATGATTGAATCAGGTGAAACCACTAAACTAACAGTAAGAATTGGTAATAAAGGAAAAGGTGTTGCAACCGGTGCTTATGCAAAATTCTATGCAGAAGACAATGTATTTATCACAGATTCATTTCCACAAATTGTGAGTCTTGGTGATTTAGAATATAATCAACATATTGATGTTCCGTTAGAATTTTTTGTAAATGATAAAGCACCTGATGAAATTCCTTTGTATGTTGATTTAACAGAAGCAACAGGAATTGCAGGAGTAGATCATTTGCGAATTCCAATCAAAAAAAGTGAAAGAACACGAAAAATTAAAAGAACAGTTATTGCGGGTATAGATAAATATTATGGAGATTTAGAATTTGGAGACGACCTTTCTATTGATGTAGAACAAAATATCCCTGTAACAAAAAAATCAAATAAGAAGGCATTGGCTGTAATATTTGGAATTGAAAATTATCGTAATATTTCTAATGTTAATTTTGCCTACCGAGATGCTTCGTTTATGAAAGAATATTTTTCAAAAACGATTGGGATTCCTGAAGAACTAATTTATTTAAGAGCAAATGAAGAAGTTACATTAGGTGAATTCAATAAAATTTTCTCAGATAATGGATGGTTAGATAAACGTGTCTTTGAAGAAGAAACAGATATTTTTGTATATTACGCTGGTCACGGAGCACCTGCAATCAAAGAAGAAAAAGCTTTTTTAATACCTTTTGACGGTGATCCAAATTATCCTGTTCAAACAGGATATTCATTAGATATGATGTTTGAAAATTTAAGCAAATTGAATGCAAATTCTGTTACAGTTTTTTTAGATGCTTGCTTCACTGGTGCAAATAGAGAAAATGAAATGTTACTCACTAATGCCAGACCTATTTCAATTCAATTGAAAAATAACTATGTTAATAATGTTACTGTTTTTTCAGCAACATCAAGTAATGAAATATCTTCTTCATACCCAATAAATAAGCACGGTTTGTTCTCATATTTCTTGATGAAAGGGATGCAAGGAGAGGCTGATAAAAACAAAGACAAAAAATTAACTATAAAGGAATTGTTTGAATATACTAAAGAAA
>JAGMCF010000086.1 GCA_023129415.1 Candidatus Cloacimonadota bacterium | reverse complement strand
TGTGGATCTTTTCCTTCTAACTGGAAGTATATATCTCTCAGATTTCCTCCGAGTTCTTTTTCTTTTTCTACAAGATATACTTCATAATCAGCTGTGGCTAATGACAAGGCAGCAGTCATTCCAGAAAGTCCACCACCAATCACAAGTGCCTTTGGATTTATTTCTATAGGTAGTCGCTGTAATGGAGTCAAATTTCTTGCTTTAGCCACACCCATTTTTACAAGGTCTTTAGATTTCTCAGTAGCCAGTAACGGTTCATTCATATGAGCCCAGGAGCATTGGTCACGGATATTTGCCATCTCAAATAGATATTGATTAAGACCTGCTTCTCTAATTGTCTCTCTAAATAATGGCTCATGAGTTCTCGGCGTACACGCAGCGACTAAAACTCTATTAAGATTATGCTCTTCAATTCGCTGTTTTATAGTATTCAAGCAATCTTGTGAGCATGCATATAAAACATCTTCAGAATACTCAACATTTGGTAAGGTCTTTGCATATTCAACCACTTCTTTCACATCAACTACACCAGCAATATTGATTCCACAATGACAGATGAAAGCACCAATTCTTGGTCTATCACCAATTACATTTTTTTCTGGTGGAAATTCTTTTTTGGATACTTTTTCCTGTCGTTCAAGTGATAAAAATTTTACTGCATTTGCTGCAGCTCCAGAAGCACTCATAACTGACTCTGGAATATCCTTAGGTCCATTCATTGCTCCACAAACAAATATTCCATTTTTAGTAGTATCTAATGGTGTAAATGTATCTGAACGGCAAAACCCATATTCCTCCAATTTAATATCAAGATGTTCTGATAAATTCCGCATATCTTTTCGGGGCTGTAAACCAATAGACAAAATGACCAAATCAAAATCATCATAAGATATTTTACCATTTTCTTGCGTATATTTTAATCTTAAATTATTGTTGTTTAATTCAGAAATTTCAGCAACTTTTGACCTGATGAATTTTACTCCATACTGTGACTCAGCTTTTTCATAGTACTTATCAAAATCCTTGCCATAAGCTCTTATATCCATATAGAATATATAAGGTTGGAGCTCTTTTATATGTTCTTTTGCAATGACAGCTTCTTTAATGGCATACATACAGCATACTGAAGAGCAATAGTTATTATTTATACTTTCATCTCTTGAGCCAACGCATTGTATAAAAGCGATTTTCTTAGGTGTCTCTTTATTTGAAGGTTTGACAAGATGGCCTCTAAGTGGACCAGAAGCACATAGCATCCTCTCAAATTCAAGTGAAGTAACAACATTACTATACCTTTTATATCCATATCGTCCAAATGGAATGGGATTAAAAGGGTCAATTCCACTTGATAAGATAACAGCTCCACACTCTATATCTATCTCTTTATCCGTGTCCTCATAATTTATAGCTTCTGCAGGGCATACTTTTTCACATAATTTGCAAACTCCTTTAGTGTGATAGAGACAATGCTCAGCATCAATTAGATAATAAGATGGGATGCTTTGAAGAAAATAGCGATAGATAGCTTTGCGTTTTCGAAGTCCCACATCAAATTCATCTTCAACCTTTACAGGACATTTTTCTTCACACAAGCCACAGGAAACACATTTTTCTGGATCTACAAATGTAGCATGTTCAACAATTCTGCAAACGAAATGTCCCGGTTCTCCTGAGATAGAAACAAGTGAAGAATAAGTATGAAGTGTAATACCGGGATGTCTGGCACACTCACTCATCTTGGGTGAAAGAATACATATTGAGCAGTCATTAGTAGGAAATGTTTTATCTAATTGTGGCATTCTTCCACCTATGGAAGGTGTTTCTTCTACAAGATGTACCTCAGCACCCATTTCTGCTAAATCAAGGGAAGCCTGAATGCCAGCGATGCCAGCTCCGACTACTAAAACTGATTTACTTTTTTTTGTTGACTTCATACATTCTGATCCGAAATATTTTGCATAAACCTACCCAATGTTAAGGCAGAAGATTTGACAATAATATTAATATAAAAACTCTTTGTTTTTAATCCCACTGACCGCTATATCAATATCCTGTGCAGATTCAATATCCTCAATACATGAACCCAATAATAGTATTTTTTTGCTCCAAATTCTTTACTAATACTAACAATCTTCTTTAATTCTGTCTCAAAAAAATCCTTTTTCATCATTCCTTACATCATTTTAGATAGTCATCAAAATTGCAGATAACGTCTTCGGTGTAAAAGAAATTTTTGCAAAGCAAAAATTTGAGTGATCCCGACTCGTCGGGAGAACCTTTTATGCCGTGTTAGGCGACCGTTTTGCTTGGTGATAATTTTTATATTATGTGTTAGCAGAGACATTTTTCAACTGAGTTATTATCTGGGAGAGCCATTTTGTTCCGAAGACTTTCTTTTGGATAGAGATATCTGGGTAAACAAGATAATGAAAAGAATAGTAAAGCAGTGAATTTAAATACTCACCAGCACTGAGATGTGGATAGATATCTTCTTTTAAGCTTTTTCTTAAACCTACTATAAAATTGCTTATTTTTTCAATTTCTGTATCTGAAGTAGTAATTTTAAAATTGAAATTGAAAATATTTTTTAAATCCAAAAGGTTAAGAACTGCTTCCCATATTGCGATACTATTCCAATCATAGAATTTTTTACTATTGCTATGTAAAACTGAAAATATTAGGTCTGTCTCCAACTTGGCAATATCTCTCGTAAGATGACCCATTACATCCATATTTGCATAATCAATAAGAACTATTTGCTTAGATTCGGGATATACCAGAACATTTCTTGCGTTAAGGTCACCGTGAATATTTCCTACATATATGGTGTATCTATTTTCATAGTTTGATCTTAAATTTTTACCGTTAGTAAATACGAAGTTTTCTAATTCTTCTATTTTTTCTTTTTCAGTAAATTCTTGGAGCAGCGTTTTTTTATCTTCAAAAAACGCTAATAATTGTAAGTTGATTTTTGATGAAAATTGATAATATTCTTTCCAGAGGCGAGTCGGCATTCCACTCGTAATTTTATACAATTGACTCAGGACTTTTCCTAAATTGGTTATCATATTATGATTTCCTTCTAATTCTCCTAAACAGAGATAATCTGAAAGAGTAACCATCCTTTGTTGTATATCTATACCGAAAGCACCCCATTTACCATAGTTAACATAATTTTCAGTAGGTTGGGGATAATTTTCTGGTAACAGAATTTTATGAACTTTCTCATAATTATCAAATTCCATTTTTATTTTTTCATCATTGTTAACTTTCATTAAGTAAGGTTTTTTCTTCTTCCCTATATCCACATCTATCCTAAATAAATAAGAACCTGAAAATCCGGGTCGGAAATAAGATATAGTAACATACCCAGACCGAGAGGCTCGCTCGCCAAACAATTCATCAATCAGATGAATAAAAGTCGTGCTTCCTATATCTTTAATTTGTAGAGCACTTCTTTCATCTGGATGTAATAGTTCTCTTATTATTTTGTAATTCTCCTCTTCTACATTCTTATGAATGGACAGAGTAGAAGCAGTTGTATATGCATCCCTTTTGCGTTTAGCTTCTTGAAATATTTTTTCAATATCATTCTTTGTAAGAGGGATGTATTCATGGAATTTGTCTTCTTTATTAATCAGTTTATCTTTTTCAGGAAGATAAAGGTATTGCTTAATTAGTATTCCATCTATATCTTTTAAAGAACACCAACATATTAAAGGTAAGTATTCTTCTTTTATGTGCTTTGTAACAAAAAATATAGGAAGGTTTGGGAATTCTCTTCTTATTTTTTCAAAAATTTCTACTACTGCAAGAAGTTCTGATGAATCATCCATCTCAAAGATGACAATATCAATCATTATAGCGACCAATGGTCCCTTAGTTTTCTTAAGGTTCTGAATGCATTTTGGAATGTCTTCTTCTACGTTGATTCCAAACAGTTTAGTAACAAACTTATTAGATAAATTCAATTTCTTTAAAGTATTACTAAACTTCTGTACAAATTCGGTATCATTGTCCACAACAGCGATTATTTTCTTTTTCCTCATTTGATTTTCTCCTGAGGCTTGGGTACTCTCGGTAAATAAATTACAAACTTCTTTCTGTATCCTTCTTGCCAATTGCCTTCCATACGATTTATTTCCATAAGGGGATAAAACTTTCCACCGTACATTTTTTCCACTATATCTTTCACTAATAAATGTCCTTTACCATATTTTTTCTTCGAAGACATTCCATTGTCTAATATTTCAAACAAGAGGAACTCGCCAGATGAAGACATTCTTGTCAAAATCTTTATTTTATTATTACCGGTTTTTTCTGGAAAAGCCCACTTTAAGTTGGACAATAGCTCTAATAAGATTCGTTTCATATGTTCCTCTCGTATAAAAGCAAACTCCGCTTTGTAGTTTTTATCTTCAATTTTTATTTGGTGAACTTTAAATATTGTCTTAACTTCTTCACTTTCCGTAAGTACTGAATCAACAGTGCTTGGCAAATTACACCTAAGACTATTCACTGCTTCTCGTATATTATCGAAGTTTAACTTAAACTTTTCTACCATGCTTTCAAGTTTTTCTGCATCAATACGATAGGTTCTGCGGAGATTCTCATATTGTTCTACTATTTGTTTGAGTTCGGTGTAACCTTCCCTCAGTATCTCTTCTTCTCTCATGGTCAATATATTAGATTTCAGAAGAGATTCCATGCCTTGCAGGTTTCTCTTGATATATAATATTGATTCATCAAAAAGATTTTTCGCTTCTTCTTGTTTTTTATCTTTAAGACAATTACATATATCCTCGTATTTTTTATCAAAATAATAAGGACCCAGAATTGCTTCTACATAATGTTTGTAGAGAGAAGGAAGAGTAAGTTTCTCTGATTTTCGTTGAAGGTATTGTATGATTTTTCTTAACTCATAACTTACGTTCGTGTTCTCAATTATTTGAGAAGTATTTGAAAAAGTGATTAGTATATCAA
Organism: Candidatus Cloacimonadota bacterium; assembly: GCA_023129415.1. Taxonomy (GTDB): domain Bacteria; phylum Cloacimonadota; class Cloacimonadia; order JGIOTU-2; family JGIOTU-2; genus JAGMCF01. The sequence goes on along the minus strand of JAGMCF010000086.1, from coordinate 8,023 downwards.
TCAGAATATTAATATGACTATCTCCTGTAATAGTTTCAAAAATAAGTACATATAAAATCGATTTCCAAAGCAGATCAGTATCCTTTGTAAAAGTAGTTACAAGAATCTCGTTTAAATTCTCAAAGAAATTTTGTGTGTCAATAAAATACCAAACCGAAATTATTGCTCCGAGATTTTCAGATAGAATTTTGGAGTTTGCGGAGAAAAACTTGCATGCTTCTTTTAATTTATTTTTAAAGGTCGCATAAAACACTTGCTCAAAAACATCTTTCTGAATTTCAAAGAAATACATTATTTCTTCGTAAATCGCATTAAGTAAAATTAATACATCATCAGAATGTTTAATATACTCTTCCGTCTTCCTTTTTAACTCATTTCTTGCTCCTATGTGTAATTTTGCAATCTCAAGTTTCCACCTTATAATGCATTTTTCTATTCGTTCCTTTTGGGTGCTAGAGAAATACGAAGTAAAAATTTGGGGGTCACGAAGCGATTCTATATGCTTGGGTTGTTTTTTGTTTATTTCTTCATCTAGAAACTGTTTAAGCAGTTTATTCTCCTCCAATTTCAGTTTTTCCATTTCTTCCTTAAGAAGTTTTAACTTTTCAATATACTTACAAATGGGGCAATTAGACGCATCAAATAATGGTATCTGAACATCTACTAAATGTTTAATTCGGATTTCACTTTTGTCTTCAATAATTCCATATCCTGAGAGGGTACTTAAAAAGCGAGATGTAAATGGGTCTGCTCGATCCATTAGAACATATGCAAATATGAATTTTGGGGCTCCAGCTTCATATGCAATATCAATCAATCGTTTAATTGTAAATCCTGTAGAGAATGAATCATCAAAAATTATTGCTGCTTCAATTTTACCCAAATCCCCCTTCCAGTCCTTCCGTTCAGCTAAAATATTAAAAATTTCGTCAGCGTTTATACCACGAAGGATTACATCATGTAATGACCTAGAGATGTAATTCACTATTAGCCTTGTGCCAGGATTATAGTCAGGGTAAAGAAGATGACTGATTTTTAAACCAGTAAATCTCTCTTTGATTAGTTGTATGTCTTTTATTATAGTTTCAGCGATCTCTTTTACATAATGTTCTGCAATGCTCTCAACAAGAAAGAAATAAGTCATATGTTTATTGCTTTTTGTAGTAAAGTGGCCCGAGATAACACAATCCGTAGATGCTACTTTCTCTTCAAGAAATGGATTCTTAAAATCTTGAACTAAATCATCATCTTTCTCATACTCTTCGGTATCCATTCCATTCCATATGGCTTTCTCAGGAGGAACAATCGGTTTTATAAGAAGTGCATTTGTAGAAGGCTCAACTGATTCAATAGTTTCATAACTCCAAAGTCCTGGCTTTGTATCTTCATAAAAATTGAGTGGGTGCCTTACAGCACTTTTTAATTCATAGCTTTTGGCTTTATATTCAAACTTGCTTTCTTTTATATCTGAGGCCTCTCTTCTTGCATCTACAATTGTAAAGATTCTAAGAATTTCGTAATCCTTCAAAAATCCCAAAACTTTATTTAGTGATTTACCAGTTCCAATTAACTCTGTTATTATGCAAATCTTTTTACCTTTATCTAACATAAATAGTTTTGCAGGGGGAAACCACATGGAGTCTAAAGGTTTATCTATATGTAACCATTCTATATTTTTTAGATCCCCATTTTTTAGATACTTCAATAGATTTTTACTATTTATTCCAATAGTGATAATAACTGATGGATTTGAAAGTCGAAGTTCCCATTCTATCCACTTCTGTAATTTATTTTTCCAGTATTTATTTTCTATAAGTTTATATAGTTCAAAAAAACCTTCGACATAATAGCGGTTATGAACTTTTACATGCTCATCAGGATGAAATATATTATTCTCTTCATCTAATATATAATCTTTAATTTTATTTTTTAATGTCTCTATTAGTTTGTTAACTATGTACTTGCGAGGATAAATAAAATAATATTTTTCGTCTAAAATACGAAACAAATGGTCAATTTCTGGTACAACCCTTTCCTCATCTTTTGAAACCTCGTTGTTATAAATAGGGGATTTTCTTAATTTTTCCAAGAACTTCCGCTGTTCTTCACTGACTCCTACAAACTCTAAATTGAGATGTTCATCAAGTATTATTAAAGTTCTTTCCTTTATACCTCCAAGCTCCTTAACTTTTTGTCCTACTACATAAATTTCTGATAAAATAATTTCATTAACATTTACCCCCGCTATTAATAAAGTTGAATTCTGCCTACGCATCATTTCCCAAATCAGATAATGCAATACTTTAAATAACAAATTATCTTTATCAATATCCGTAAAGTCTACCATAATAAGCCCCATTCCTACAGAAGAAATTTCTTCTTTTAAATATCTAATTTTCTCTCCTAATTTATGTAAGATTTCTTTCAAAGATTTAAATTGTCTATCAAGAGAATTATATTCCCTAAAGTATTTTATTAAAAAAATCGCTTTAGATTTAAAAAAAAGCTGCTTATAAAATGGAATTTCAAGGTATGTTTTTCTTTTTGGCCAAGGACGTTTTTTTATCGGAAAATATATTTTATAGTGTGTTCCTGGAAGTGAGCATAAATTCTTAAGATCCTTATTTTTTCTATCCAATTTCCAAGTCCAATTTGTGATTAATTTATCTTGCGGTCTCCCTTTTCCGGGATACCTTAAGAAATCATAGCACAGGATGGTTTTTCCGCTTCGGACACTTAAAAATCCACTGTATCTTTTCATTATCTGTTTTACCCAATATAGTCCAGTTGCGGGTGGAATATCTTTGTAATCTTTTATTTCTTCTTTTAGCCACATCTTTACAGGGAGCAATCTTTCTTCGGGGCGACTTGTAGAATCATATTCAAAAGCATAATCCACTACATCAAATTCCTTTTTATCTTTACATTCATCAATTTTCCCAAGTAACTTAGGAATGCCTGGTCCCCCATCTCCTATAACTAACTCGAAAAAACTTGGATCAGATAATTGCAGAAGATTCAAGAAAAACGGACGCTCCCACTCCACGCCATATGATGCCCTATTGCTTATCCATGTGCGAAATCTTACTTTGGCTTTTTCACTTTCTTTCATTACAAACTTGGTCATTATAATATAAGGTGAACTATCCTTCGTGTGCTTTTTGATGTTGTCTCTTAGTTCTTTTATTATAATGTTTTTGAAAGCCCCATCTGCGACGACATCAGCATCTTTTAAGACCTCTAAATCAGGAAGCGTTTCAATATATTCTTGAAATATCTTTTCATGAGCAAATGTTAATGGTAAAAAGTGTCCTTTCTCAAAGTCTAAGTCGCGTTCTCTATCTTCTTTTTCTTCCTTGATGTAAGGTATCTGGTGATTCTTTAAAAATTTCTCAAAGCCATATCCTTCAAGGAATTTATACACTTCTGTTTCCTGCGAAGGAAATTTAACCACAAGCTCTTTTTCTTGTTTTCTCAAATCTAAAAGCCATAAAACAAGTAACCCTAATTCAAAAATATCAAAAAATTTTACCTTTGACAGATCAAATACAATACTGTTGCATGCCTGATGTTTACTCCTTCTATAGCACTCTTTGAGAATCCTTTCAAAATTAGTCGTAAAGACTTCAGGTGTAAAACCAATAGTATATCTATTATTCTCTAGTTTACTATATCTTAGCTTATTAGTTTCGAAAAGCTGCTTTTGTTTTTTCATATTTTTCTCACAAAATTTTCTCTTATTTCGATATTACTTAATGTAATATTAGCATATCTACTTTGTTGTTTTTCTATTTTTTGATATCTACAAAGCAAAATGTTGCCTAATGTAAGACTAAACGAACCAGTTCGTTTAGTCTTACATATTTAGTCGCATATACGAACTTTTATTTCGTTTATTTTCACTATGTCCGAGAATTCCAGTTTAAGAAACCTATAATTTGTTTGCGAATAATCAGATAATTTTCTCAACATGATATTGCAACTGCAATTGCATTAAGTTTACAAAAAAATCTCTTTTTTTGTTGGGTTTTCTCCCAAACTTTTTATCTTTTCTGTGAATTCTGTACATACTCTTGCAAATTTTGGTCCTTCAGATGCTGAAATCCATGAGAGTCTTAATCTTTCTGATTCTAATCCGAGAGTTTCAAATACCTTTTTTAATATAGCAAATCTTCTGCGGGTATGATAATTTCCATCTTGATAATGGCAATCACCCGGATGACAGCCACCAATTAATACTCCATCTGAGCCTTTTAGAAAAGCTTTTATAACAAACAAAGGATCTACTCTGCTGGAACACATAACCCTGATAGGTAAAATAGATGTTGGATATTGAAGCCTGCTTGTTCCTGCTAAATCAGCCCCTGTATAGGTGCACCATTTACAAAGAAAACTAACTATTTTTGGTGAAAATTCTTCTTTCATAATCTCCTTAAAAAATAAACATAATTGTCATACTCAAATTTATTGGGGATTGGGATTATTCAGCCACAGACATGCCCGCTGCTTTGCCTGTCCGCCGTAATATCCATTCTCCGTAGCAATACTACTGCGAAGGATGAACTATGGAAGGTGGGTTTTTGCAGGCGGGGACACAGAGTTCCCAGAGGATTAATTATAGCACGCTGAAAAACACTGACTTTGTTATTTGTCATTTGTTTTTTTACCTTTTATCTTTTACCTTTTACCTTGTATCTCTGTAGCTTCCTATTCTCCGAGTTCAGTAAGTTCATCCTCTTTAAATATCATAACAGGAATTTGTTCTTCTACATCCTTACCTGGTAAATAATCAAAGATTTGACGAGTTTCTTCTCCAGTTTTCAAAAAAATGGTAGAAAGTGGGATATTTACTGGACATACATCTGTACACATTCCACAACCAACACAGGAGAAGCTCATATGGGTTAATCGTCCAATCTGATAAAATATAGTATCTGGAGGAAGTCGTAGTCCACCTTTCTGGTTAAGGTCTCTTTCAAAATCAGATTGATTGTAATCGTAAGTGGAAGATTCAAAATCACAAAGAATGCAATAGCAAATAGGACAAACTCGATTGCATCCATGGCATCCAATACATTTCCCGAATACTTCTACCATCCCATCTAATCCCAATCCTTCTAATTGTAACTCATCAAAAAGTTTTTTCTTCTCATCTTTTCTTTTATCTAAAAGAGATGATATTTTTGATGACTCAAAGTCTTCTTCTGAAATTTCTCCATCAAATCCTTTAACAACTTGATTCGCTTTATCAGTATTTAAAAATATCCTGCACTCTTTATCCAGCTTTTTTTCTCCAATTAAAGAAACTGTAATATCTGCATTGAATGGTGTGAAGTATTCACAAGCATTACAAGTTGGTCTTATATCAGCAGAGATATCAGCATTTTTAACAGTATCCCAATAATCAGCAATATATTTGTCAAAGTCTTCTTGTTCAACTGTTTTAATTGGTAAGACCCCTCCGCAACTTGATGAGATAAATAAGAAATTTTCCAAACTTCCCTGTTCACGCTTCACGAGTTCTATAAATGCTCTTAACTCACAAGGTTTTACTACTGCAGCGATTGGCTTCTGTGCTGGTTTCTTTAAAGTAAAATGTGATAAAATCTTTCCAGCATTGGCAGGCATTAATGGATAAAAAGGAACAGCATTATTCAATTCAGACACATCGGTAATCAAGGCATAGTCCACAGAACCATTCTGACCTAATTTTCTTAATGTGAATACTCCATTAATTTTTTTATTTTCTAATAGAAATTTAAGGAGGTCAATTACACTCTTTTCTACACTTCCATTTATCTTTAATACTTTATCCATCTTGCTACTCCTGACTAACAAAGTCTTTTACTAATTCTTTTATCTCTTGAAGTTCCTCTTCTTTATAATCTTTTAATGGCAGAGGTTCTCCAATATTTCTCCCGGGTTGATATTCAAAAGCCTTTTGTGTTTTATCCGCTACATAACTAAAAATTTGTGCAACAGGTATGGAAACAGGACAAGCATCCTCACACATTCCACAAGAAACACAAGAAAGACTCATATGCGACATTCTTCCGGACTGAAATAGAATAATATCCGAAGGAAATCGCAGGCCACCTCGCTTTTCCGCTCTTAAAAGATAATTTTCAGAAGTAAACTTAGATACCTCAGAATCAAAATAACACTGACGACAATAACAGATAGGACACACACTCATACAGTTATGACAGGCAATACAATTAGCAAAGGTTTTTAATAAACTATCCAATCCTTCTACCATCGGCTGAATATTATGATAAGTTTCTTTTTTTATCTTTTCTTTTTTCTTTCTAACTTCATCTACTTTTTTCTCCCAATCAGATAAGTTTTTTTCAGAAGCAATTCCCATTTTTTTCAATATACTTTCCCCTTTAGTGCTGTTTGGTATAAGTAAAAGATTATTTTCTTTAAATCCTAATATTCCAAAATGTAAATCGCAATTAGGTATGCTGAAATTGTCGCACATTTTACAAACTGGTTTCATTGGTTCATCATTCCAGATGTTTCCAGCATAACTTGAGTTAAATATTTTTTCTCCCTTTTCTGGATCTTCAATGTAATCTAATAGAGGTAATGCACCTGGACAGTCAAAACTGAAAAGAAAAACATTATCAAGATTAATCTGTTCAAGTTTGAAGAGTTCAATAGCAGCTCTTATTTCGCAAGGTCTCATTATAGCAGCGATCTTTAAATCTCCTTTTCCTTTCCTTGTGAGACTTGATAAAGCTTTAGCTCCCTGAACTGGCATAATAGGTGAAATGGGATTAGCATCCTTAAGGAGTGATTTGTCTTGTATTAAAATCCAACTATAAGAATCACCAGCTGGAACTCTTACAGGAATTAGTGCTGCATCAAAACATTTTTTCTCCAATGCCTCTTTGAAAAAATTTAAAATTGTTTCTTGGATGCTTTCATCAACAGAAATCATTGCTCCTTTCTTAACACCGGATGATTCCTTTTCTACTGCATTCATATTATCTTTTCTCCTTGTTAGTCCTGATTAATTCTTCGTTTTTTATCTTATCGCTTCTATTACTTCTTGATAAAGTTGAGGAGAAGTAAAATGTTTAGAATGAGCTGCTCCGGATGGACAACTTGCCACACAATTACCACATCCTCTACAAATTGCCTCATTAACCACAGAGATATTTCTATCTTCATCAAAATATATAGCTCCATAGGAACATACAGAAAGACAGATCTGACAACCAGTGCAGAAGGCTTCTGATATTTCAGACACTTTTACTTCCGGAACTAATTTCTCTCCTGGAATAAGTTGGGTAAGTATCTTCCCGTCAACAGCTTGAGCATCCATTATAGAATCTGGAATGTTTTTCGGGTTCTGAGCAGAACCAACGATAAATATACCATCCATTGATGTTGATATAGGATTTAACTTTTGGTGTTCTTCCTGGAAGAAACCTGTCTCATCTAAAGGAATATTAAGTAGTTCTGCCAAATCAGCCGTTCCCTTAGTAGGTTCAATTGCTGGTGCAAGTATAACGATCTCAGCAGAAATTTTCGCCTTTTTCCCATCCATTCTTGTATATTCAATAAATTTTTCTTTATCATTCTGCTTTACTGCAATATCTTTAATGCGAATAAAATCAATTCCTTTATTTTTCGTATCAATAAAGAATTCCTGGTCTGCTTTATTAGGTAAACAAAGGTCCTGATAGAATTCTGTGATTTTTATGTCAGACAATTTTTCTTTCAGATATTGAGCAATTTTAAACATATAATTACAACACACTCGCGAGCAATATCCCTTTTCTTCTCTACCAACACAATGAATAAGAGCTGCTGATTTAGGAGATTTTCCAGATTTGAGAAGGATTTTACCAGTTTTAGAGTTCATCTCTTCAATTTCCATAGAAGTATAAACATCTTCAAATTTTCCATATCCATAACGAGGAATTTTCTCCGGATTAAATAAATCAAAACCAGTTGCTACTACTATAGCTCCGACTTTAATTTCATTTTTCTGATCCTCATTTTGAACATT
>JAGMCF010000085.1 GCA_023129415.1 Candidatus Cloacimonadota bacterium | reverse complement strand
AGAGATTTCGACAATAAAAAATGGTTTGATTTTTATGGTAATGGAAAAGCAAGCGAGAAGATAGTTGAAATCCTCTATAATCTTTTTGAGAAAAGAGGGAATTTATAGAAAAGATGAAAATCCTTTATATTTCACAATATTTCAATCCCGAAATAGGTGCTACATCGAACCGAACCTATTCAAATGCAAAATATTTTTCAGAAAAAGGACATAAAGTGGTAATCCTTACAGAAATGCCTAATCGTACTAAGGGTAAGATTTTTTATGATTATAAGGGGAAATTGTTCTGCTATGAAAAAATGAATGGATTTGATGTTTTACGAGCTTGGGTTTATGCTACACCAAATAGAAATTTTATGACAAGATTATTTACATATTTTAGCTTTACAATTACTGGTTTAATTCTTGCTATAACAAATTGGAAGAGATATGATATTGTCTATGTAACATCTCCTCCCTTACCTGTAGGTATAATTGGAATAATTTTGAAACATCTATTCCAAGATACAAAGTTTATTTTTGAGGTTCGTGATCTCTGGCCTGAAACTGCAATTGTTTTGAATGAGCTGAGGAATAAATTACTTATTAAAATTAGCAGATTACTTGAAGAAAAATGTTATTCAATTTCTGATAAAATTTTTGTAATCAGTAATTATATCAAAAATGAAATTATTAAAAAAGGGATTTATAGAAACAAAATATTAGTTATTATGAATGGAACAGATACTAATTTCTTTTTCAAAATTAACAATTTAGAATTCAAAACACAAATAGGATTAAAGAGTAAATTTGTTGTTGTATATGCAGGCATTTTAGGTCTTGCCCAAAAATTAGAAACCCTATTAAATGCTGCTAAAGAATTAAAGAACCAGAAAGATATAATATTTCTGATTATTGGTGATGGACCAGAAAAGTTGAAGTTAAAGATTATAGCAGAAAATTCTCATTTAAACAATTGCAAATTCATTGATGAAATTCCAACCAGTAAAATCCACAAATATTTATCAATCGGGGATTGTGGTATTGTTCCATTAAGAAAGATTAAAATTTTTAATGGTGCAATTCCTTCTAAATTATTTGATTATATGGCATGTGAACTGCCAGTTTTATTGGGTGTTGATGGTGAAGCAAGAGAAATTTTGCAAAGAAGTAAGGGAGGAATTTTTTATGATCCTGAAAATGTTAATGATTTGATAGATAAAATTCTTTGGTTGAAAGATAATCCTGAGAAAAGAGAAAAAATGAGTAAATGGGGTAGAAAATTTGTGGAACACTTCTTTGATCGAAGAAAAATTGCTGAAAAGATTGGAAATATCATTTTTGAATTAACTCAACATAATAATTAAGACAACCAAGTATTTATATTATTTATGGCACATAAAGATAAATCAAACAAGCTTGAATTATTTTTACTAACTGTCTCTTCTATTATTATTTTGCCATTATTGTATTTAACCAAAACTATTGATCCAGTAATAACAATACGGTTCTTGTTTTTAGCATTTGTTTTGTTTTTGGTGAATATTATTTTAATTTTCAGAACAAAAATTTATAAAGATAAATATTATATTTTTAAACAACTCATCTTTATATCTTTTTTAGGTTATATCTTTTTTTCAGTCCTTTCTTTAATAAATACAACCAATATTACAGAAGGAATTTTTGATTTATCAAAAGTTATTTTGTATGGTATCCTATTCATTGCTGCTGTTTTAATTCTAAATAATAATGAAAATAATATCAATATTGTATGTAAAACAATAATTATTAGTTCTATAATAATATCAAGTATTGGATTAATACAATACTTTTTCAATGGTCTATATTTTATCCCGGGTGTTGATGTAGTATATTCTACTTTCACAAATAGAAATCTATTTTCGTCAGTTGTTTTTTTAACTCTACCTTTTGCATTATATGGGTATTTCACATTCTCAAAAAAATGGTTAATAATAAGTCTGATTTCTATTTGCTTTTCTTTTTTCATAATTACTATTATAAAAGCCAGATCGGTTTGGGTGGCAATCCTCTTTTCACTTTTCATTCAAGTTCTTGTAATTTTTGTTTTTAAGAAAAAAATATACTTTAGAAAAGTTTTATTTCCAAAAAAATTTATTCCTTTGAGCCTATCAATAATTGCAATAGTAGTTTTTGCATTTTTATCACCCAATTTGATCGAGATAAGGGATTCTTCTGAAAAAAGTTCTCATATGGGTAGAAAGGATATTACTGCGATAGGTACTTTTAAATACCGCTTACAAGCTTGGGAAAAAACAGTTCAAATGATAAAGGAATATCCATTATTAGGTGTTGGAGTAGGAAATTGGAAAATAATGCTCCCTAAATATGGTGTAACAGGAATGAAAACAGAGAAAGGTGCCTACCAATATATCAGACCACATAATGACTTTTTCTGGGTTTTTGGTGAAATTGGGATCTTTGGATTCTTATTCTATTTATCAATCTTTATTTTAATTATTTATTACATTATCAGAATTATATTTAAAAGTACAAATAGAAATGATAAGTTGTTTTCATATATTCTACTTTTTGGATTTAATGGTTATATAATTGTTTCATTATTTAGTTTTCCTAAAGAACGAATTTTTCATTCTATTATATTTATCTTCATAGTTTCAATAGTTACTGTTATCTATAACAGAAATTTCCCTCCCAAAAAACCAGTAAAATATTTTTTCTCAATATGCGTAATAATTTTAAACATATTAATGTTATCATCAATGCTTTGGTTTTGTTATCATCGTTTAAAATCAGAAGTGCATCTATATTTTGCATTACGAGCAAGACAAATGATGGACATCAGAACACATATTGCTGCAATTTCAGAAATAAATCCCAGCTTTTATAATATGTCCCCAATGGGAATACCTATCCATTGGTATAGAGGAATTGCATATTATGAACTTAACCAAATTGATCAAGCTTTTACAGATTTTAAAGAAGCATATACAAAACATCCTCATCATATCTACATAATAAACAACCTTGCATCCTGTTACGAAATATTGAAAAAACATCAAGAAGCGATTAAGTATTATAATAAAGTTCTTGAAATCTCTCCAAAATTCGAAGAGTCACTTATTAATCTGAGTGCAGTATATTATAACATAAAGAATTATAAAAAAGCATATGAAGTAATTAATCGCTGTGATACTGAAACAACAAATCCAAAATGCCATAATTATAAGAAAAGAATTAAAGCTAAATTGGATAAAGTGATACAAAATGAAAAAAGTTCTTGACATAATTTCAATTTAAAATTTTTTTCGTTTTGTAAAATTTTGATAATAAGATTAATGAATGGTCATATCTTAAAAGAGTTTAATTATTATGTCATTTATGAAAAATTTGTAACATTCGTATTAGTGTATTAAAATGAAAAAATTAAATTCACCCTGTGTAATATGAAGTCCCAATTTTATTGGGATTACACAGGGTAAACAAAAAAGTGAAAGGAGAGACAAAATGAAAAAATACTTATTTGTTATTATCGTATTATTGTTTATTTCTCAAATATGTTTTGGAGATTCCTATAGTGCAGAACTAAAAGACAAACTCGGTGTTAGTATTATTGGTTCACATATACAAAGAGGTAAATATATGGATGTTATTACAGCTACAATGGTCACTCCAAACAATCTTCCCTTAGTTTGTACGGATACCTATGTTTACGGCACTGTTCCTGTTACACTTACTCTTTCTTCATTACAAGAAGTATATATATGGAGTGGTGGGACGGAGAGCTGGACTGCTAGTAGCTGGGGTGTAACTTCACCACATAGCTTTTCTGCTACTTTTAATACTATAACACAGACTATTCCTACTGGACCAACTACATTGTATGCATTAGATGCAGATTACGTTTATCAGGTTGTAGCAAATTTTATGGTCACTAACTCCGTACCCTTTATTAACGGATTATATCCCTCAAGTGCTAATATAGGGACAACCGCAACTACATGGGTATATACTACGGGTGTTGACGCTACCAGCACTCTTGTTACAGACACAACTCCATTTGGGCTTGTTCAAAACAATGATGTTGTTACTCCAACAAGCTGGGGTACAGTATGTCCTATATACGGTGTTTTTTCTGCTACATTTGAACTTTCTCAAACAATGGCAACCGGTGATTGGCTTTTATATATGATATTCAATCAAGATGATTTCAGATATAATATTAATAGAACTTTCGGAGTTATTGATCCTACTGTTACCTGGGCCGGAATTTATGGCTCATGCTGGAACTATGCAAATAATTGGGATCCGGCAGGTGTTCCTAATTCGAATTCGAATGTAGTAATACCTTCAGGTGTTTCTAATAATCCTTTACTAAATGAAATTGGTTATTGTAACAATCTGGAAGTTAATAGTGGTGGACAATTAAGTATCCCAGACTATACACTTTATGTTTACAATGATCTTGTCAATAATGGAAATATCTATCAGACCGGTGGTAATTTAGCGTTATATGGAACTATTACAAATACAGGAACATATGCAGCAGATGGTGGTACATTTAAATATGCCAGCTCTACTATTAGCCAGACAATAAATCCATCAATGAATTATTATAATTTAGAAGCATCTGGTGCAAACAAAGTATTAGGTGGAAATACTTCTGTCTATGGTATCACTAATTTAAATGGTGCATCTATTGGTATTGGTAATTATGATCTGACAACCTATACTGGACAATTCTCCCAAACTACTCCGCTTCAAGATTATATCATCACCAACGGGACAGGTGCTTTGCAGTATAGTTCAACCGGTGCACATGCTGTTATTAGTGGTACCTTTCCTATAGGTCATGATGCTAATAATTACAATCCAATGTCTTTTGATAACAATGGTGTTCCAATGAATTGGGTTTCAGGTAGGGTACAATACGGGATTGTTCCGAGTCATCCTAATTCTCCCTGGTGCTTACAACGCACATGGGATGTAAAATGCGATCCACCTCCACCTAGTTCATGGAATGCAACTATAGTATTTGAATGGAGTCTTTCTCAAGAGAATTCTCTATTTACACAGGCAAGACAAAACAACAATGTAGTGCTCAATTTATGTGAGTATGATACTTGGCAGTGTCTCGGTCCCGTATCGATTTCATCATTAGGTGATAATCGTTATTCCTTACAATATGATAATTTTATATGGATCTCGGGTTGCGCCGCAGGTGATGGTGATCATACACTTCCTGTAGAACTTTCAACATTCTTTGCTGTATATACACAAAATGAAAATGGCAATAATTTTGTAACAGTAAATTGGTCCACTGCCAGTGAGACGGATGTTCATGGATTCAATATATATCGATCTGAATATGATGACTTCAGCACTGTTGGAAATCATATAAATGCCTCCATTATTCCAGGTCATGGAAGCAGCTCTGATCCACATTCCTACTCATTTGAGGATATAACTGCCGATGTTTACACAACGAATTACTACTGGCTTGAAGTTGTTGATTATGATGCAATCCCTGATTATCATGGTCCTGTAAAATATGTTCCAGGTGATATAGATGGAGATCAGGAGCAAGATGTTTACGAAATTACAATGCTATTAAGCAACTATCCTAATCCTGTGACCAATTATACTACAATTGAGTATCAACTAAAAGGAAGTGTACTTGAACAGAATACAACTATCAAGATTTACAACATTCTTGGTGAACTGATTAAAACAGTTGAAGTATCAAATAATAAAGCTGAAATTGATGTACAAGACCTTTCATCTGGAATATACTTTTATCAACTTAGAACTAAGAACTTTAGTGAAATAAAAAAGATGTTGATTATAAAGTAGGATTTATTATATTATAATTATCAAATAATTCAATCCCCAGGATTTCGATCTTGGGGATTTTTCATCTAACAAATATATGACTAATTTGAAGGTGAAAATGATACTTAAATTTATGATAAATATTCATGAGTAATCATGTTATAAATTTATAACAAATACTAAGGTTATTGCATAAGATTTCGGAAATGTGATTTGAATACTACTTATATATAAAAATTTAAGTTGACACAATTTTACAGATACAAAAGAAGGACTAAGTTCCCATGTTGGAATAAAATAAAAAACAGCAAAGTTTAGGAGAAAATTATCGTGAAACC
>JAGMCF010000084.1 GCA_023129415.1 Candidatus Cloacimonadota bacterium | reverse complement strand
CTTCACCTTCGTCAGCATCTGAAGTTAGGTGTCCGACATCTGTGATATTCATTACATGCTTAACTTTATATCCATTATAAAGCAAAACCCTTTTTAGCACATCCTCAAAAATATATGTTCGTAAATTTCCAATATGTGCATAATTATAAACTGTTAATCCACAAGTATATAAAGTTACCAAATCTGGTTTTAGAGGAATAAAAATCCCTTTTTTTCTTGTATAGGTATTATATAATTTTAATTCTGTTTTTTCGTTTTTATTCATTTATTCCTCTTGAAATGAGGGAAATCATTGTATCACCATAAACTTTTGATTTTATAATCTTATCTTTTATTTTTGATAAATCCTCATCTTTGCTACATTCTGCTATAATTAACCCATCTGATTTCAAGATATCTTGTTCAAAGATTACATTAACTATTTTTGATATAACTCTTGCTCTATATGGTGGATCGATAAAAACCATATCGTAATAATTTGACTCACATCTATTGATAAAACTTATAGCTGAACTATGAAAAACTTTTACATTTTTATTAATATTCAATTTATTTAGATTTGCTTCTATACATTTTATAGCTTTGAAAGACTTATCAACAAAGTGGCATATTTTAGCATCTTCACTTAGAGCTTCGATACCCAAACTTCCTGTTCCAGCAAATAGGTCCAAAACAACAGCATCATCCAATCTATGTCTTATCATCGAAAAAATAGCTTCCTTAATGCTATCCATTGTTGGACGAATATGTGCTTTTATGGTCTTGAGTTTTTGACCTTTGAACTTCCCTGCAATTATATGCACAATTGTCTTCGTAAAGCGGATAGCGGGAAGCGGAGAGTAGGAAGCGGGAAGCGGGAAACTGGAAGTGCAAATGTATGAATTACAATTATGCTTTTCTTTCTAAAGTCTTGGATAAAGTCTGCCCGCACCAGTTTTTGTAGTTCGCCATCATTTTTGCCAACATGCGGCAAATATGGTTATAATTGTCATGTAGTCTTATATGGTCTTTTATTTTAAGATAGTTACCACACAAAGCAAAGTCAAACGCTAGCTGATTCACCCTGTTAAATAGAGACATCAATGGACTCCACCAGTTATTTATATTATTTTTATTTAACAGGGTAAACTCTTAGTTCAGTATGATTTTGAACATATTCAATTTCCAGGGAATTTCTAATAAAACTATTTATTTGTAATAAATTCTCTTTTTTAGCGACCATTTTTCTTTGGGAGTAAAGCATTGAATCTATCTAACCACAACCATCATTCGCTGCACGCTCTACGCTCTACGCTTTTACGCTCTACGCTCTACGCTTCACGCTCTACGCTCTACGCTTCACGCTTTTACGCTTCGCCACCCTATTTTTATACGCAACAAGAGCTGGACTTGCAATAAAAATAGAAGAATAAGTTCCTACAATAACCCCACATAATAGAGCAAAAGCGAAATCGTGAATTACTTCTCCACCGAGTATATATAAAGCAAGAACAACAACAAGTGTGGTTAAAGATGTTATCACTGTGCGAGATAAAACTTCATTTATACTATGATTAATAATTGATTCATATTTTTCTCTTCGATAGACTCGCAGGTCTTCTCTTATACGGACAAAAACGACGATAGTATCATTAAGAGAATAACCAACAATTGCTAATAACGCGCCAATTACAGCTATATTAATTTCTTTGCCAAATATGGAAAAGAGTCCAATAGTAATAATAACATCATGAAATAAAGCAATAACAGCGGCAAATCCATAAGTTAACTCAAATCTCCACCAAATATAAAGAATAATTCCTAATAATGAGACTAAAATAGCGATGATTGCTTTACCTCGTAATTCCTCCCCGATTTTCGAGCCAACATGTTCGCTTCTTCGTTCAAATTCTGCAATTTCCTTATTGTCAGCATGTTCAGGAAATTCATTCTGCAAAATCTTTATTACTTTTGATTCATCTTCTTTTGGACTTTCGCTTGTTTTAATCTTAACTAAAATATGATTTGGATTGCCGAATTCTTGAATTTCTGCATCGCTATAACCTTGCAATGATAAAACATCTCTAATTTCTTGAATATCTATTGATGGTAAATCAGGATCATCAGGAGTAAAATCAAATTCTAACAGTGTGCCACCTGTAAAATCTATTCCGTATTTTGGTCCTCCATTAATAACCAAAGATGTAATTCCAGCTACAATTAATACTAAAGAAATGATAAAAGCTATCTTTCTTTTTTTAATAAAGTCAATATTGGGATTCTTGAATAATCTCATTTCAGTCTCCAATTAATTATTTGCCACAAATTCACCCCGTGAAATCCTGCATAGCAGGAATCCCGATAATCGGGATTATTTCACAGGGCAAGCACGAACAAACACTAACATTTTGTATATTAGTTCAAATTCAAGTTTGTGATAGTTTCCCGATTATATCGTGATTCGTGGCTTCACTTTTTCTCCATTATATGCTAAGAGTTTTTATGGCTTTACGAGTTACAATACTATCAAAGATAGCTCTTGTGACAACTATAGCAGTAAACATAGATGCCAAAATGCCCAAACTCAGTGTTACTGCAAAACCTTTAATAGGACCAGTCCCAAATTGATAAAGCACAATCGCTGTAATTAAAGTTGTAATATTCGCATCAGCAATAGTAATTATTGCTCTTTTATATCCATTATCAATGGCAGTCCGGACAGTTTTTCCAGACCTGAGTTCTTCTCTAATTCTCTCAAAAATTAGCACATTTGCATCAACAGCCATACCAATAGTAAGAATAATTCCAGCAATACCTGGCAATGTCAGGCTTGCATTCAACATAGTCAATGCAGCCATAATAATTAATATATTACACATAAGAGCAAAATCAGCTATAAGCCCGGATAGTTTATAATAAATCATCATAAAAAACACTACTATTATCATTCCTATCATTGCTGCCTTGAATCCTGCTTTAATTGAATCAGAACCAAGAGAAGGACCAACTGTTCTTTCTTCAATAATATTTACAGGTGCAGGAAGGTTACCAGCTTGCAGAACAATTGCTAAATCTTTAGCTTCTTCCATTTCAGAAATTCCAGTAATTTGTGCATTACCATCTCTGATTTTATCCTGAATAACTGGAGCAGAATGAACTATATTATCCAGCACGATTGCTAATCTTTCTTTTATATGCTGACCTGTTACATTTGAAAATATTCGAGCACCCTCATTGTCAAAGTTCAAACTTACATAAGGTTGATTAGCAGTTTTGGGATCCATTCCCTGACCAATTCGTACATCAGCGGACTTCAGTGAAGCACCAGTTAACTCAACCTTATCATATAGAAAATAAACAGGTCTTGTTCCATAAATATCTTTCGGATTAATCTTTCCAAGGACAATCTTTATTCCACTTGGCATCACTTCTTCAATTTCTGGAAGCGCAATAAGTTTCCTGAAAAGTGGTAAATTCTCTGGTTTTATAACAAGCTCAGAACCATAAACAGCAATAAGAGAAGAAAAAAGATTCTTGTATTGTGATTCATCTCCTATTACTTTGGTTGTATCAGTTGTTTCACTTGTTGTGTCAATTGGTTCTTCTGGCTTTTCAAGTAGTGCTTCCTCTAATGCAGTTGCTTTCTCTTCTTCAATTTTCTCTAAAAAAGCATACTTTTCATAATTATTCTTCAAATAATCATCTAAAGTTTCAACGGTTTCTTTAAGATCCTCATTATTTGCCAAAAGATTAAATTCAAGAAGTGCTGTTTTACCAATTAACTCCTTTGCTCTATTTGCATCTCTCAAACCGGGAAGCTGAACAAGGATTCGTTCAGAACCAGTTTTTTGAATAGTTGGCTCAGAAACGCCAAATTGGTCAATTCTATTTCGGATTATTTCCAAAGCTCCTTTGACACTTGATTCTGCCACATCTTTTGATAATCCTTCTGTATCTACTTCAAGAACCAGATGCATACCACCCTGCAGATCCAACCCTAATTTTAATTCCTTTTTGCTAAACCAGGCTGGCAATACAGTTTTGGATGTTTTCTCCACCAATTCAGCTTTTATTAATTGGTTTTGAGTAAAATCAATTTCTACATCTAAATTTCGTAATATTTCATCCGGCAATCTGCCTTCAACAGCAATAGTATCATTAATACTTGCAGTACTTATTACTTCATCAAAATCAGAGCCAAAAATATTACTTCCAATTTTATATTCCTGTTCAGTAACTTCATATATTTTTTCATTGTTCTGATCATAAACTTCTAAATTGCATATTGCATATTTCTGTTTTGCAACAAGTGGCAAAAGATAATAAACAGTAACCAGAAAAACCACTACTATGCATAAAGTCCGAAACCAGTGTTTTTTCATCAGCAAACCTCTTATTATTTATTTTTTACAAAATTTGATAAATATTTTAAATGATATTTTTTAAGTCAAGAATAATAGGAGATTAAATTATCTTATTAACTCAAGTTTCGCACTTGGTAACTCTATTCCCTTGTAACACGGAACTCTGTTCCGTCGGTATTATGAATCTCTGGTTCATAATATGGGGCAGAGCTCCTTCTGACAGACGATTCGGAGAAGCGTGTTACAATTTTAATCCACCTAAGATAAA
>JAGMCF010000083.1 GCA_023129415.1 Candidatus Cloacimonadota bacterium | reverse complement strand
TGTGGGTATCATAATTTATAATCGTGGAATCAGGAGAAATAGCATCTTTGACTAAACTGCTGTCTGAGATGGATATTTCCTCAATTTTTATGCTATCTGACTTGGAAATTTCAATTACTTTACTACTATCTATGAATGATGTTTCAATTGTTATGAGAGTATCTTGGATAGTAGTTTCTTCGCTTTTGTTACTGTCTGGTAGCGAAATGTTATATGCTATACTACTATCTGATTGAGATATCTCTTTTATGAAATTTTTACCATCAAAAAATGTTATGATATAATCTGTTAATTCATGTTGCGGGAAATCCTGTGTTAACTCTATTAAATATGGTTTCGCTGCTGTTGAATCTCTCAGTCCTGTAATCAGCAAATGGGCTTTAGCATAAATAGCTTCAGGATAAATTTCACTTTCTGGATAATTTGTAATGATTGTATCTAAATATGATATACTTTTCTCCAAACTAATACTTTTATCATAATAATTCATAGATTTTTCAAAAAGAGATTGGGATTCAAATTCGTATTTTGAGGTTATTTCATAAGGTTCGTTATTAATCATTCTTTTTGCAGCAAATAAATATTTTGATTCTGGGAAATCAGTTTCCATACGAGCTACAACTTGTTGAGCAAATAGGGTGTCATTTTTTATGTTAATCAGTATCCAGGCTTTTAAGAAAAGTGCTTTAGGATACACTTCATTTTGATAATATTCAATATTGCTTTGTAAATTTTCTAGTTTTGCTAATATAGATTCTTTAGTAATTATAGTTTGTTTATTCGATTTTTCAGATAAAGTATCTGAAATAGAATCAATTGAATCGATCTCAATAGCAAAGGTTAAACTATCTGAAATAAAGCTCAGACTATCCTCATTAATTATTTCTAATAAAGTATCAATATCAGATTTAGTTGTATCTGATACTGAAATTACAGTCAGACTGTCAGGAATGAAGCTCAGACTATCTTGTATATTTATTTCAAGACTATCCTCAATAAAATTATTCAAAAGTATATTGAGAGAATCTGACTGTTCATTCAGGATGTTTAATTGATTAATAATTTTATCATAAATAGCAATTGCAGAGTCAGGTAAAGATAAATCTAGATTATAATATTCCGCAATATTAAATTGTGCTTCAACAAGTTCCAGGATATTATCAGAATCTTGTTTTAATTTATAAGTAATGAATTGATTAGCAGTCTTAATTTTTTGTAAGGCATTTGTTAATAGTTCTTTATCATCTTTTTTAGATTGTACTTTTTGAAGTTTCTCAACAGCATTTTCATAGTCCTGAAGCAGAGAAAAATAGATTTCTCCCCAATGGTAATAAGCTTTGTTTGCAATCTGTTTTCCTTTGTTCTCATTAATTAATTTCTCAAAAGTTGAAAAGGCAGTTTCAGTATCTCCTAAATAGGCATTACAAATTCCGATTTGTAGATCAATTTCCTTAATTTTATCGCTAATTATTTCGTCCTTTTTCAGTTTTTCGAATTGATTCTTTGCCTTTTTATATTGATTTAATTTTATGTAAGTTTCACCTATATGGAATCTTGTATTTAATTTCATTCTTTTCTCTATATTGTTAGATAGAAGCTTTTTGAAAGTGACCAAAGCGTTTTCATATTTTTCATTTTGATATTCAATTTGTGCATATTGGAAAAGAGCATTTAGATAGGATTCCTTTGAAATTTTCATTTTAATTAAATATTGTAAAATTGTTTTTGCTTGAATATAATCTTTTTCTTGGAGATAATATTCTGATAAGTATAAATATGCTTGTTCACGAACAGTTATGAATTCATCATTATTGAAGATAATGTTGAACTGGTTTTTTGCTTTGTCGAATTTTTTTAATTTAAGATAGGTTCTTCCAAGATAAAGTTTTGCAATAGGATATGATGGACTTTTGCTGTAATACTGCTCAATTTCCTGGAATTTTTTCAAAGCTTTTATATAATTTTCCTGCTCAAAGAAGCATTGTCCCATAAGGAAAAGAGCATCATCAACATATTTGCTTTTGGGGTATTCTTTGATTACATAGGCACATTTTGCAATTGATTTATCAAATGTGCGTTTGATATTTGAATTTATCTTATTGTCATTCTTCTCTTTGGCAGATTTTGCTTCTGTATAGTATTTTTTTGCATTATAAAAGGTGTTAAAGTAAACATTGTAGTAACCACAAGCACTTATAAAAGCAAATAATATGATTAAATAAATTTTTTTCATTAGAAATTTTCTTACCAAATAAATGTTTTTAATCACCATATAATAAGATGAGTCCGCTATAAAAACCCCTGAAGGGGTTAAAATTCAGTTTTTGTTCCATCTTCCCACAGTTAAAACTGTGGGCTTCTATGGCACTTAACACGCCTGTAGTTAGTGGATTAGGTAGCCCACAACTTTAGTTGTGGGTTCAAGGAAAATAATGCCTTTTAACCATTTTAATGGTTTTTATAGTAAACTCATAAGATAATTTACTAAAAATTTAGTAGGAGGATTAAGCACCTAAAATGTCAACTTCATTGTATCATTGTCAATAATACCTGCTTTTAAAATATGAAACCCAAATTGTTTATAAAAAGACTCTAATTCAGGATTGAATATTACCTGTATGCACTTAATACCTTCTTCCTTCAAATCTAAGATAGCACGCGTTACCATTTGTTTCCCAATTTCTTTACCTTGATATTCTGGATTAACCATTAGGTCCACTAAAAAGGCATCAGCAATTCCATCACTTATAACACTAAGATAGCCAATAAGTTTAGTTCCATCACGAACAGAATATCGAGTATAAGCCTTTTTAATAATTTGTTCGTATTTTCCACCCATTCGGTCCCAACCAATTACGACTCGCAAATCTTCGATTTTCCTGCCAGTTATATTATCATTTAGGATTACTTTAAATTCAGGTGTCATTTTGGGTTATTAACGGTATGTTTGAGCGGTGGTGAGCTTATTAGCACTTAACTTCCTAAGAGAAATTGATCTTTGAAAACCCTAAAAGCAACCCAGAGTGCACGAGCCCCACCATCCGCTCCACGCAATTGTTAGGCCGACTTTCGCTTTTGCAGATTTCACAATGCGTTACCTAACTAATAGAAGCAATGCAGCACCAGAGAACAAGATATGTGGTGGTTCAACTTTGCCAACTTCTTCTTTACCTAAACCAACGCCGGAGTAAACAGTCCCATCGCTTTCAACTTTGCCGATAGCTGCTTTACTCCAACCAGTGCCAGAGTAAACAGTTCCATCATTGTCAACTTGACCAATGGACTCTTTACCCAAACCAGTGCCAGAGTAAACACTTCCTTCGCTGTCTAAGTCACCAACGGCTTTTTTACTCCACCCAGTGCCTATGTAGATTGTACCCATGCAAATCACTCCTAATAGAAGCCGGCTCTACCTTAGTGGTTTTTTGCACAGCGGACAAGTTTTGGCGGGCCCACCTAGAAGACCACCAGCCGTTCCTTTCCAAAGACAATCTTGGCAAATGAAATGTCCTTTCTCACAAGTTTTCCCTCCACTGACATCTTTTTCTTTTCCACAAGCATCACAAACTCTTTTTGACATATCAAAGCCTCCTGTTTTAGATACATTAGAAAGGATCACTAATATTCAACCACCGCTTCTCCACTAAAAGAAAACTATTGCTCAATTTCACTAAGCTCCTTCCTAGCCTTGGCAATCCAATGATTTGCCTCTTCTTTTTCCTCATTTGATAAAATATTCCATGATGGATGCGAGGTAGCAGATAAAATTTGCTTGAACTCTTTGGATGCCGAAGCGAAATCTTTTTTATCTTTATATAGTTTACCGAGTTTATAAGCGATGATGACAACTAGGCTTGTAGGAGGCATATCTCCACCCTCAGCCTCATTTCGCTTCACTATCTTGAAACATTCTATTGCATAATCTATATCATAACTAGTCCACATATCGCCCAGCAATAAATACAGTTTAGATGCATCGAGAAAATCCCTCCACCATTCTAGTGCAGCATTTCTTTTTTCCTCTTCAGATAGATCTTCTCGAAAGCCAGTAGGATAAAGCGGACAAATTAGAATGTCGTTCAAGAAAAGTCTTTTAGCCAGATTTTCTCTGTAGTCAAGCTTATCATCGATGGTAGCTTCATACTCTGTCCTTTTATTCTGTTTAAACATTTCTAGCTCATGATCCGATAGACCTATAAGCTTTCCTATGGAATTCCTAGCATTTAGAAGTTGTTCTTGCGCCTTTAATAAATCCCTTTGACCAGCATATACACTCATCAAAAGACTATGAACAATCGCTTCATCTGCAAAATTCAGACCTGTCTGAATTGCTCTGTGACACTTCTTTATTATTTCCTGCGGCTTCTCACCCCTTTCGAAAGAGTTTAAACATTCAAAAAATGGATCCTCACCAATTTTTCCTTTTATAGCGGGTTGAAGTATAAAAATAATAACTCTAAAGTTCAAGAAACCATAATGTTCAGCAGGTACTAAAGCAGGTTTGACTTTGTGAAGAAGAAATGTAAGAGGATCGCCAGCTACCATCATGAGAGACAATATGTACATAAGTATTCCGATAAATGGAACGCCAATCTCGCTTAGGAGAATAATTAAAAGACCAATTGGCACATAAACGAAGAAATAGGGAATAGGGAACAAAATAAAAAACCAAATTTCTGACAAAGGAGAGCCAAAGGCGAGAAATATTATAAGCCAAGTAATACCCGCACAGAAAGAACGGACTAAATTTAGCAATAATGTTGGTCCCCACTGAATTAATTTAAAGTCTCTTTTTAATGAAAAATCTTGCATATTATCCTTCTTTAAGGATGATTTTATTTATCAGCTCTAACGGAAAAGCTCACCTGCCCGCCTTCCAAAGTTTTACGGCGGACAGGCAGAAACGCAAATGCAGATTCACCCCGTGTAGTCCCGATGTATCGGGATTACTACACGGGGTAAACTATAAACCTATCAAATTAACTTTTGAATGCTCACAATACTTTAGATTAGAACCCCACTGCGTTTCTGTCAGGTGAAGCGGAGGTTAGGCGTTTTTATAACTTTTAAAATTTTATGTATAAAAAAATACCTCTTGATTCAAGAAACCAATAATAATGTTTTATATAATTTAATAATTTATGAGATTTTCTATAAAAAAAGCTTATACCAATAAACTTAGAATTTCTTTTCCAGCTGTTATTTTTACCTTTTTCGATAGGAAATTCAAAACCTATTTCTGCCATTGTTGTAAGATTATTCAAGAAAAAAGTTCCTAAATGTATTTTTGAATTAATATTAAAGTAGCTTTGAAAAGGAAAATAATAAAAATCTAAAAAATCAGTAGCATCAATGTAAAATTTTTTCAAACCATTCGAACCAATTGAAACTTCATCACCGAAACCTACTTGGAATCTATGTTTTCTTGATAATCTCAGTGGTGGAGTTTGAATAGTAAAAGCGAAGAAATTATCTTCAATCATTATACGCATTCCACTTTTACCAATTAGAGGAATATCTCCTCCAAAAGCATCTGCAAGGTAAATATAATAACTTCCTGAAATAGCTGATACTTTACCAACTATTCCAAAACTTATAATTAAAATAAATATAATATATCTCTTTCTTATATGCAAAATATGACCTTTTAAAGTGATTATTTTTGACAATTTGATAAAATACGCCTAACTATTAATTAGACTGCAATAAACAGTATATTATATTTTATCTTTATTCCAGACTTCCCACCACCTTTTCCACTTCTTCTAAGATTTCACAAGATTTAACTAATTCTTTCATTCTGGTATGGTCGGGATATAAAGGTCGGTCTTCATCAAGGAAATCAACATATTTTCTAACTACCTTTTTAGCTGTGGATACTCCTTTACCTGGATTAAAATCACGAAAATCTAAAGCTTGTGCTGCCGCCATAAATTCTATTCCAAGTACACAATAAGCATTATCTAAAATTTGTAAATTCTTAATATCAGTTAATTGACCACTTGAAGGCATGTGGAAAATGTTACTTTATTTCGATTCCAGAGGTTAGAATTTCATTTGCAAAAGGGTCTGATAAATTAAAATCAGTTTCGTCGAAAGGATGAGGTTCAATCCGAGAGTCAATTTTTCTCCCCAGCTTCATTAACTCAATTTGTGTAATAAAACTATTGGGCAGATTTTTTATAATTACAGCCAAATCAATATCACTGTCCTCAGTAAAATTTCCTTTTGCATAAGAGCCAAAAATATATGCTTTTTGCACATCGAATCTGTTTTCGTGCAAAAAAGAAAGATATTTTTTTACGATTTTAAACGCTGTTCTTTGATCCATTCCTGAAATTCCTTGATCCTATTTATCCATGCAAAAAAAATCAAAAAAATTTAATCGCGGAAAAAATATCAAGAAAAAATTACTAATGATACTTTTAAATCTAAAGCAGACTAACGTCTTGCGGATAAAAGAAGTTGCCGGAGGCAATTTTGGGAAATTCTTTGATTTCCCTTTTATCAGCTGTTAGGCGATGCGAAATTAATCCAAGTGAATGAAATTACCCAAAACATATTGACTGTAATCAATATTTATCACCTCGAAATTTACATCTCCTGATATAACCTTTTCTATTTCTTTTGATCTATTTTTGTTATAAAAATAGAACAATACATTTCTTGGCTTTTTGTAAGCGCAAGAAAAATTTTCAAAGTGCTCTTTTAACTTCTTTAATACAAACTCCAGATTTTCAGCCAGTAAGCTTTTCAGTGGGGCAATTGCCTTCTTTCTATCCCGAAAACTCATTTCAAAATCATTTTGTAGTGGTACAGTTCTAAATTCTTTCCAATCTCGATATTCTTGGTGTCTCCAATTTTTGTAATACCATATAAAAAGCTCATGTCGTAACACTTGTTTGTGCTCAAGTTTAATTTCATCATCTTTATTTTCTGAAAAATTATCCCACTTACTTTCTATCAGATATAGGTTTTCTGCAGAAGCTAGAATTGAATCGAATTCCCCGAATTGTTCACTTTCTTTGCCTCCACTTCGACCGAAACTAGGACGAAAGAATATAAGACAATCTGACGGGCTTGAGCGGTCATTCAATTTATCGAGAATTTTAGAAATATGTTTCTTTAACGCCCACAGTGTAAAGGCATCTTCTCCGTATCCAAGTATTTCATTCATTTACGACCCTCCAAATTTCGTTTCGCCTAAAATATATTAGACTACCATTTGCGGTATATCATATCTTGCTTTTATTCCAGAGTTCCCACCACCTGTTCCACTTCTTCTAAAATTTCACAAGATTTAACTAATTCTTTCATTCTTGTATGGTCAGGATATAAAGGTCTGTCTTCATCAAGGAAATCCACATATTTTCTAACTACCTTTTTAGCTGTGGATACTCCTTTACCTGGATTAAAGTCACGGAAGTCCAAAGCTTGTGCTGCTGCCATAAATTCTATTCCCAGCACTCCATAGGCATTATCCATAATTTGGTCATTTTTGATAGCAGTATTCATTGCCATTGATACAAAATCTTCCTGGTCAGCTGCGGCTGGAATAGATTGAACGGATGCAGGAGCAGAAAGGATTCGTTGTTCAACAATTTGCATACAGGCAGTATATTGACTTAGCATTAATCCAGACATCATACCAGCTCCCTTTGTTAGGAATGGAGGTAATCCAATACTTAATGCTGGATTGGTTAAACGGTTGAGTCGTCGTTCAGAAAGAACACATACCATAGTAATTGCGGCACTAATCATATCCATTGGTAATGAAATAGGCGTTCCCTGAAAATTTGCACCTGTTAATGTCAATTTGTATTCAGGAAAGAAAATCGGGTTATCACCTACACCATTAAGTTCGATTTCTACCTGTTTTTTAGCAAAAGCGACAGCATCATGAGCAGCACCTATTACCTGCGGAGTGGAACGCATAGAATA
>JAGMCF010000082.1 GCA_023129415.1 Candidatus Cloacimonadota bacterium | reverse complement strand
TATTTTAATTAATTGTATTAATCCTTCTTTAAAATTTGTTTCAGCCTTGTAATTTAAAATCTTTGTTGCTTTTTCAATATCTGCTTGAGAATGTCTAACTTCACCAATCCTTGGCTTATCAAAATTTGGTTTTATATTCTTTTCCAATATTTTATTAATAAATTCAACTAATTGTAATATTGTAAAACTCTCCCCACATGCAATATTAAATACTTGGCCAGCAGCTCTATCAGCAGTGCAAGCTAAAATATTTGCTTTAACAATATTGGAAACAAAAGTAAAATCTCGTGATTGGGAACCATCTCCATAAATTGTTGGTTGTTTTCCGTCTTTCATCAGTTTTATAAATTTAGGAATTACTGCACTGTATTGAGATGTTGGATCTTGATTAGTACCAAAAACATTAAAGTAACGTAAACTGACTGTTTCTAATCCATATATATTATAATATATCTGACAGTATCTTTCTCCAGCATATTTTGAAAGCGAATAAGGTGAAAGCGGTTGAACAGGCATATTTTCCTTTTTGGGTAATATCTCGCTATCTCCATAAACAGAGGATGAAGAAGCATAAACTACACGTTTTACTCCAAATTCTTTAGATGCTTCTAAAATATTTAAAGTCCCTAAAATATTTACATCATTTGTAGTAATAGGATCATTAATTGAGCGTGGAACTGAAGGAAGGGCTCCCTGATGTAAAACAAAATCAATACCTTTTACTGCATCTCGAACTATATGAAAACTACGTAAATCACCTTCTATAAGTTCAAAGTTTTGATTTGACTTAAATTCAAAAATATTCTCCCTTTTCCCTGTTGCAAAATTATCTAAAACTCTAACAAATTCACTTCTTTTTATTAATTCTTTTGTGATGTTTGAACCGATAAAACCAGCTCCACCAGTTACAAGATATTTCATGAATACCTTCTCCTTTCTATAAGTTCTGAATAGATATTTTCAATGTCGTTTATTAGTCTTTGTGCAGAAAATATTTTTTTTATTCGTTCCTTTGCTTTTTCTTTTATAGACTTATAATCTCTTTCATGATTCAACCATTTCTCAATTTCTTTTACAAATGGTTTTAATTCATTTTTATTAAAATAAAATCCGTTTTTTCTATTATCAATAAAATCTTCAATCCCACCAACATTAGTAGAAATCACAATTTTTCCACAAGCCATAGCTTCAATAATCGCTACTGGTGTACCTTCGTTATGTGAAGTCAACAAAACTAAATCCATATCAGCGTATACAGGTTTAAGGTTTTTTATAAAACCAGTAATAAACACATGTTCTTCAATTTTTCGACATTTAATCTCTTCCTTAAGTTTATTCCTTAATTCACCATCTCCAATTATGGGAAAATATATATTTCCATATTTCTTAGAAATTATTTCAGCAATATCAAGAAACAAAACATGATTTTTTATACTCGCTAACCTTCCAATTATACCAATTAATCTTGCTTCTTTTGGAATATTGAATTGTACTCTAAAAAGACCTTTATCTTCATGAGTTGGTAGAAAATTTTTAAATTCGAACCCTAAAGGAACAACTTTGATTTTTTTTATTGAAGCAATCTTTAAATCCAACAATTCCTGCTTTTGTTTTTTACATATAACAATAATTCTAGTGGAAACTAAAGATAATAACTTTTCCATAAAAATAAAAAAATTGGTCTTAGCTTTTCCAAAATAACCTTTGAAGACATTTCCATGAAAAGTATGAATAATTATTGGGACATTTGCAATAAAAGCTGCTAATCTTCCTAAAACCCCAGCTTTAGCTGTATGTGTATGAATTATATCTGGTTTTACTTTTCTAATAATTTTATATATTTCCCAAAAGGCATGCCAATCCTGTGATGGGCGTAACTCACGGCTCATATTGGAAACATAAATCGGTTTGATATTATATTTATCGGCAAAATAGGACATATCAGATTCATGTGATTCTATTCTTCCAGCAACAAGAAAAGATTCATATTTCTCTGAATCTAATTTAGCATTTAATAAAACAGTATGAATTGCAGGACCACCGATATTCAGGCGAGTGATGATACGAAGGACTTTAATTTTTTTTTTCACTATTCAAAACCTTTAACATTTTTCATTATTAAAAATTTTTATTTTTTTTCAATTGTAATTTAAATATTCTAATTACATAGTATACTTTTTAATGGAGTATAGGATAACTTTCTCTTTCTGCTGTGTATTTATCAACTTTCTCTAAGTATATATTACTCCATTAAACAAAATACAAAAATTCTAGTCGCTTCAATCTACAATTTCATCAATAGAGTTTAGGTTATACACAGGAGGTATACCCGACTTGAATTTCTTCTTTAAACTATCACTATCTATCAGCAGCTTGTCCCCCTCAATGATTTTCTCTCCTCGTACCCCCTGAGCCCAATCAATAATTCTGTTGATGGTGGGCACCGCCAATCCTAGCTGGTCAGCCATCCACTTCGTTATGCATAGTCCGTAGTGGATGTCGTCCGTAAAAAATCGGTGGTTCGTATTAATTATCCACTCGCCATTTCTCTGTTGTACGGTCGCTGGTTTTATGGCTCCCAACGTTTGCGATGTTTTAAAGGACTCACAGATGTCAGTATTCTCTGAATGATATGATAAACGTTCAAGCGCCAGATAGTCTAGCATATAAGTGAAGTCCTTCTGAGGATACTTTGCTTTGATAGCATCGCGGATCTTGGAATAGTCTGTGTCGAGCATCTGTAAGAGGCCGGCAGACATTTGATCATAGTCACGATAGAAATACGGTATATCCTCCTTCTTTGTCCATTTGCCCCCGTACTTGAGAAACAGACCATAACAGCGTGATGGGTGAATAATCTGATTGTCCACCGACAGTGTTAGCGATAGAAAGTTCTCAGACTGCCGGAAGGCTCCTGTCTTTAGCCAGCGCTCACAAATGTTCTTCAGAAATATGTCATTAAGTATATCGAAGTATCTTGATGGTGACACAGCCACGACATTAACTTCCTTGCAGCCATACGTAACTCCCACCTTGCCATAACTGATGGTGCGACAGATCCATGGGATAAGCCCCACAGCAAAAGTAATGACTTTGCTAAGGCCTAAGTTCTTCTTGATCTCGTTAACCATCCAGTTGAATCCTGCCTGCCCATAGATAGCACCGATAAACACATCCTTGTTCTTGTCCACATGTGGTGCAATTCGGTGTAGTGCAATACGGTACTTGCAAACCGGCATGCATAAGACGATAAAATCAGCCTGGGGAATAACTTCGGCAGGCTTGTCGCTAATTCTTGTAAGATAGCCATTGAATACATCCTTCACCTCCCCGTGAATCGATTGCATCTGTAGACTCACCTTATGTGACCACTCCTTCGGTCTTCGGGTGAGAATGTTGACCGTATGTCCTGCTCCTGAAAGGAAAGGAATCAGAACATGCGCACTACTTCCACCACCGACGATCGTCACCACTTTCTTTTCTTGTACTGTCATGGTTCCTCCTTAGTTAGAAATATTTTTACCTAATTTATGGCAGCAAATAAAACTCTTTATCCTTATCTGTACCAAGAACATGTAACATATAATTGTCTCAATGTCAGAAAACACATTCCTTCTTCATCGCATATTCCATTATTGATTAGCAATCTGTAGCAGATTTAATATTCTAAGGTTATTACTACCATTTTTGTTAAAATATCCTTTCTCAAATTTCCATTTTGAATCTCTAAAAACAAAACGTCCTGGTATACCATCAATATACATTTGCGATGGATCTCTAGAAAGGAAGCTAGTTTGCATTTCATTTATATAAAATTTACCATTCCAATCTTCAAAAACATCAAATGCCATACAATTGATACCATGTTTTTCTGTTAAACTTTTTATCATATCCAGTAGCCTAAAGGATGGTTTCACCCATCCTACTAAATCGGACCCACTATGAAATTTTCCTTTTTGTAGCTTTTGATGTCCAAAATACGATTCTCCAATTTTTATTATTCGCCACTCCCATCTCACTTGAATAAATTCCTGCAGAATGATGAAACCCTTCTGGACATCGCTTAATATTGGAACAGAAATAGGAATATTGTATTTGTGCTTAAGTGTATTCCACCTCAATATTCCACCAAATCCAATTTTTAACAGTGGGAATGCTTTGAATATCAGATATTTCAAATAAAACCGATTTTTAACAATTTTTACACCCATGGCCGCGGAACCTACATTCGTTTTAAATACAACAGGTAATTTATAAGAAATCGAAAACTTAATAGCCTCTTTTTTGCTATAGAATACCCATGTCTTTGGATGAGGGTAATTCTCTACTCCCAACCAATATGCAAGATTTTTTTTATTTTCGTAAAAATATAATTCTTTAAAAGATGGGTAAACAACCTTTCTC
This sequence comes from Candidatus Cloacimonadota bacterium, assembly GCA_023129415.1. Lineage (GTDB taxonomy): Bacteria > Cloacimonadota > Cloacimonadia > JGIOTU-2 > JGIOTU-2 > JAGMCF01. The sequence goes on along the minus strand of JAGMCF010000082.1, from coordinate 6,773 downwards.
AAATGGTTCTCAATATAATAAATCTTCTCCTCAAACATGGTCTTCCAATAAGACAATAAGTTGGAAGGGCTTGCAAGAAAATAGTCACAACTACTATGTAAAACGTTTTCAATCCAGTCTGCGCTTATGATATTGATCACTTTATATTCTACACCCAAATCTTCACAAGCTTTGATTAATAACTTGTGATTTCCCATAAACTCATTAAATATGCCTATCTTCACAGAGACTCACCACCTTTTTAAATATTTGTATTTGCCTTAAATATAAATAAATTCATTTTTGGTATTCTATTCATAAATATCGCTCAAGATTTTTATATACTCCTGAAAATCCTCACATACAGGTAATGACTGATTTTCTGGATTCCAAATATTTTCATACTTAAGGGTATCCAACTGCCACCAGGATGCTCCATGAGCATATATCCAGATCCATTCCGGAGAATATTTCCGGAATTCCTCTAACTGAGTTTCGAATTCTTCAGGAGTATAGTTCGGGCTCTTATCTCCATAACTATTTTTCATTTTTTTTAAATTCTTATTAAGAAATATACGTTTACCTGTGGATGGAATTTTTACATTTTTATAAAATCCTAATGGCCAAGAACCAAAAGTGAATTTGATATTTTTGACCAATTTTCCCTTTTCCCAATAATCACTATTAAAAGCTTCAAGAAGTTCGCTATTATATTTTTCAATTTTCGCAGGATTAGTGATCTTATAAGTCATTTCACAACCTACGATTATCTCGCTTAAATCACCACCATTTAAACCTTCAAAAAAATAATTCCACAAAGAATATCCTTTGTCAAATTTTTTTTGTTCAAAATATTCGCCTTCAGGAAGTATTATAACAGAACAATCTCTATAATTTGAAATTATAGCATAAGAAAGCTTTTTACTGAATTCATAAATATCATCGGTTAACTCTTTTTCTGGAATCAGCTTAAATCTTTCGTCATCGGGATTCCATAAAGAAACGGTATAGGGCTCCGTATCAAATGCAATACCATAAAAACCCACTTTCTTTGCCCAATCAGCAATAAAAGCAAATTTCTCTAATTGTAACTGTATTTTCAATGAATCAGTCCAAATAGGAAACTCTCTATAACCTAAAGCAATCTTTAAAAAATTATATTTTATACTATGTTCTTTACATATACGATTAAACTCGGCGATAATAACAGTTTTTTCTTCTAATTCTATTTGTGTGCTGTACCATGTACAAACATTCCCAATAATAAATCCATCAAGAGAAAGTGAATCTGCCCAATAATTAACGTTATCTATCACATACTGAACTGGTACTGGAGCAAACATTAAAATCTTTGGATTTGTAAATAATCCATTCAAATTATGAATTTCTTCTGCCAAACAAAATGATACCAATAAACAGCTAATAACTATTAAAACTACACTATAATTCATAATCCTTAAAAATTTCATAGACACAACGTTATAATTTAGTAATTTCAAGCGGGATTCATTTCTTATCATTTTCATAAAACTATCCAGACAATTTATAATATAATTTTTCTAATTTTTTTACCTTAGAATTAATATTAAATAAATTTTCAACTCGTTCTCTTCCTCTTTTACCAAATTCAATCGCTTTTCCTTTATGTTTTAAAAACCATTCAATTTTTTCTGCGATCTTTTTATAATCGTTTGCAGGACAAAGATAGCCGGTTATTCCATCTTTAACTACTTCTGGGATGGCATCCACTTTTGTAGAAATTACCGCTTTCTTCATTGCCATAGCTTCAATAAGCACAAGACCAAAATCCTCCGATTGTGAAGCCAAAACAAATATCTCCCATGTATTGAGGTGCTCTCTTACTTCATCAGGCAATAATCTCCCTAAAAATTTTACACTGCTATTAATATCTAATGTATGAGCTAATTCACTTAACTCTTTTTTATTAGATCCATCTCCTATAATTTCTAATTCTATATTTGGATAATCACTTTTTATTACTTTAAAAGAATTAAGGACTATATCTATTCTTTTTTGGTTACAAAGCCGACCTATTGTTCCAATAATAATTTTATCGTTACTATTACTTATCTCTTTGGGTGTAAAAAAGGACAAATCTATTCCATTATATATAAGATATAATTTTTCATCTTTTATACCAAGTTCCTTTGCATAAAATTTTACATAATTTGAAATACAAATAATTGCATCTGAATATTTCAGAGTATTATTTTCCAATCTATTAATTAATCTGTTCTCTTTCGATGCTTTGGTATAGTGTCTGGTGGTAACACATATCAAGTTTGGTATTAAAAATGAGATAAATCTTCCAATAATACTAGCCTGTATTAAATGTGTATGAATTATATCAATCTTATTTTTCAATACAAATCTAATTATTCTAAAGGGAGCAAAATAAGTGAACTTTGTATTTTTAGAAAAATCAATAACCTTATAATTTCCTCTGCGGTTTTTTAAAAGCGAGCCATCTCCATAGAGATAACCTACATATATTTCTAATTCATCATAGTTAAAATATGGCAATTGTGAAGCCAGTAGATTTTCTGCTCCACCGGGGTCCATAGAGTTAATTAGCTGTAATACTTTAATTTTTTCTTTCACTTTACTGCAAATTCTAACTGTGAGTTTTGTTTACTCATTTTCTTTATTAAATATAGCATCATAAGTATCTTTATGAACCAAATAAATAACACATTTAAAGTAAATATCTTTAAATCATATTCAATCAATCTATTTGAAATAAACACAATCATAAGAAATAGAATAATTGTTGATAAACAATAAATCCAATATTCTACTAAATTTTTTCTATCTCCCTTTCCTGCAATAATAAAGTGTAAAATTACATGAATAAATTGCATTGAGCCCAGCAAAGTGAAACAAAATACAAAAAAGAGGTTGTTATAACTATCATATTTCCCTTTGAACAAAAGGCTCACTAAATATTCTCCTGCAACTGAAAAAACTATAAATGAAAGAATAATTATAATTCCTATTACTGAAAACAATTTTTTCCAATTTACTTGTTTTCCTTTTGAAATAGTCGGAAAAATAACATATCCAATGGAACTGCCAATCATTGTAAGGCTTACTGTAAAAAGAAAACTTAATGCAGTGTATATTCCAAGAGTTTCATTATTGAATGTTATGGGAATTATCAACTTATCAATCGCTCCAAACATAAGTCCTGTGGAATTTATTAGCCAAAACATTATTCCAAAAGTAATATAATTTCTAATTTCTATATTATATTCTATCCTTCTTTCCGATTTTGAAAGAATCTTGGGAATGATTATACTTGCTGGAATAAGAACGGAAATAACAATAATTCTGTAGATTATATCTATATCTATATAAAGTCTCCAAAATAAGAGAAAGAGAATACATAATAGTAACAATATTTTCCAACCACTCTGAAATAGTTGAGCAATGAAAAACTTTTCTTTTACTCTAAAATTTGCTGCTAAATAAAGTGATATTGAACAAAACCAAATGCTAAGAAAAACAAACAATATTTTTATAATTGATAATTCATATATGAATTTAATAAATAATGAAATTATTGCACTTATTAGAAATGCAAATAAGATTGTTATTTTATGAATGTTATCATTTTTGTTCTGAATTTTTGAAAATAACTTAATATAGCTATGGCCTAATCCAAAAATTGCTATTGTTGGTCCAATTACAATAATCTGTTTTAATAAAGAAAATTCACCGAATTCATTTGGTTGTAATATTCTACCGAGGATTATTGTTACTAAAAATGATGATAACATTGATATCACCATTATAACAAAAGTGCTACTTATTTTTTTTAACATTTATAAGTTACATTTGCATTTGCAGATGCAAGTAATGCCCAAAAAAATAATGATATTGAAAAACTGCCAAATAAAAAAGTCCCTTCAAAAAAAGACCTTCCAAACAAACCAATGAAAAGAGATAATGATGTTATATTTATAAATCTATTAAATCTTTCTTTTCTAACTAAATTACTTATCAATATAAATCCTGTTTTAAAAAGAAGTGCTAAGTAAAGAACCAATCCAACCAAACCAGTTTCGGAAAGGGCTTGTAAAAATTCACTGTGAGCAGAAAACTGAATTCCCAATACTCTTGCTTTAGTCATAGGATCATTCGTATAGAAATAGACTCTTTTTACTTTTTCCAAACAACCAAGTCCTATACCAAATATCGGATTATCCTTAAAAACACGATATGATATTCCCCAAATAACCTGTCTAAAATTAAGACCTGACTCAATTCTTAACAATGTATCAATTGTTTCTTTAAAATTAAAATATATTAAACTACTACATACAATCAATGGTATTATTACATAAATAGCTTTCTTCTTGAATTTAAAGCTTATTAGAATCATTAGCGAGATAAAAAAGAATACCCAACCAGATCTTGAGAGTGAGAAATAAAGGGAAATGAAGGAAATAGTAAAGCAAAGAATATGCAAGACTTTTTCAAAATTAGATTTTTGCTCCTTAAAAAATAGGAACGATAATGAAGTAATTGAAAAAATTGCTGTAAACCCCCCTAAGGAGTTGGGATTTAAGAAAATTGAACTTGCTCGGATATTATAAATAATAAATTCTCTTATTCCAATAAATGAGTATACAATGCCGATTATACCTAATATATTTATGAAAGGGTAAATCTTTCTATTTTTTTCGAAATACTGTTGAAAAGCAAAAAAAAGCAAAAATATAACAATAATGCGAAAAAAATATTGGAAACTTGTAGAAATGGAATATGAAAAAAATGACGAAATTAGTAGCCAAAACAAGAAAAAAATTATATAATAAACTAAAGGACTTTTTATAATCTGGTTCTTAATATATGTTGAAAACATAAATTGTATTATAAATAGTAATGAAAGACCAATTTTTATACCCATTATTGAATTGTAACTTAAAAAGCTGATTTGTTGGATCGGAGCTACTATAAATAGTAAAAACAATATAGGTGTTCCAATTATAAAAAGCTTATGGAACAGGAATGAAAAAATACGCTTTACAGAGTAAGTTATTTCTGAAAAAAAATTTCTCGTAATATCGTACACTATATTAAATATTTATGAATTTTTATTTATAAATGATTTTCGCTCTTTTTCTACTATAAAGGACATCAGAATCGACATCAATGAACTTATTAAAAAAGCACCGAAAACAATAATTATTCTTTTGGGCTTTTCTTTCCTCTCCGGTCTCACCGCCTTATCCAGAACCTGCACAGTTGGAACATCCTTAGCTTCCTCAATCTTTGCTTGTTCGTATTGTGGACCTAAATACTCTAAAAGTTTAGCATAATATTCTGCTTTTCTTTTAAGTTGTAAATATTCTTTCTCCATATCTGGAATTTTATCAAAATTGAGAAAGAGTTTCTCTGATGAAGCTTCTGAATAAAATTCATTAAACTTTGTCCGTAAAATCACCAACTCGCTTTCTAACGATTCTACTTCAGGACTTTTTATGCTAAGCACTCTTTTTTTAACTTCCAATTCCACCTCTTTTGCCATAATTGCTGCTTTCATATCTGCTGCTTTTTCTACAGCTGTTTTCATCTGGTCAGAAATGCTTATTATACCTTTTTTCTGCATAAACATACTAATTTCATTTTCTAATTTATTCAGACTATCCCTCACAATTTGTATTCTATTCTCAATAAATTCTCTGCTGCTTTTTGCTTTGCTGGCAGTTAATGTTATATTTAAATTGTCTAAACAATATACAATATAATTTGCCATGTCAGCTACCATATCTTGGTCTCTATCTAACATTGAAACAACAATCTGCTCTTCTTCTTCAATTTTAATATTTATATTATTTCTTAATACATTAAGGGTTGATTCCAGATTTTCTGTTTGATATCTTTTCTGGAAATCAAACTTTTTATTCATTGTTTCTAATAAACTTCTACTCTTCAAAATTGCCAGGAATCTCATCTGGCTTTCACTCCCACCAAACATGCCACCTAATCCAAATGCACCCAGATTAGCACTTAATCCTCCAAATCTGCTTTCTTCAGTTTCGGGTGGCATAATAACAGCAGTTGCCTTATACCATTTTGGTAGAATTAAACTAATTACCGCAGATATGACTGTAACGATAATTACTGAAGTTATAATAAACTTTTTTCTTTTCCAGATAATATTCCAATAATCAATCAGGTTTATTTCTTTTTCTTGCATTTAAACTCCTCTTTGTTGAAAATTACCAAGTCACATTTTGAATAACAATAATAACAGTTGCAATATTTGCAGCTACCATCATTATATCCTTTGCAATCTTCCAATAATCATATTCTGGTTTTTCAGGGATGAATATCATATCACCAACTGCAACGGTTGTATTTGCTTTTGGTTTTAACCATTCACCTGTTATAGCTTTAATTAATCTTATCTTTCCTTTGCGTGCTCTCCAGGCATAACCACCTGCTTTATCTATGTAATATAAATAATTTTGACCAGGAATATATGTAACAAGTCCTGGATTCTTTACTTGACCAGAAACCATTACTGTAACTGTTTTGTCGGGAATATAGATAAAATCTCCATTCTTTAATAAAACATCTGCATCTTTATTCTTATCAAACCAAAGCTTAACAAAATCAGTAGAAAGTCTTCCTCTTAGTTCTCGGGATTTAGTCTTAAAATATTCATATTCCATATCTGACATATCCTCAACAAGCATTTTCTTTAATCTTTCAAATTCAGAATCAATAATATCTTCTTTGCTTTTTCTTTGAAGATAAGCATT
>JAGMCF010000081.1 GCA_023129415.1 Candidatus Cloacimonadota bacterium | reverse complement strand
ATTCATTGATAATTTTTATTTTTCTATGCTGTTTGATACCAGCATGCACTCTTAATTTTGTTTTCAAATTTGAGAATACACCTTCCAATGAATTTGTTGTATTTGGTCCGCCAACTGGCGGATTGGATAATTCTGATATACAAATAAATAAGGAACATTAGTTGTTAGACTCCGATAGGCACTTCGTAATCTTCTATGTGTATAATGCCATTTACCTGTTTCAATATCGTAGGTTCTTTCTTTCAAAAATGATTCCCATTTCCAATACCATTGTTCAAGCATTGAAATGAAATTTTCCTTTTCTGTCTTTGTTAGAAGTAATGTTATCTTCCTCAGTTCTTTCCCTGCTTCCAATTTAGGATTCCTTGTAATGTATCTTGTTATAATTGCGACCTTGTGAAATTGGCACATTTGAACTGGAACATTTTCAAATGATGAAAATATTCCTCTTTTACCATCACATACAATGCCAAGAACATTCCATCCAGTTGATAAAAGATGTTCTATTCCCATTATATATTCAGCAAGTTTCTCGTGTTTGGTGAACTTCCAGAAAATATTCTTATTTCGACAATGATCTCTAAATGCCATTACCCCAAAGTCTTTTCTAAAATAACAAGTATCCATTATTATTACTGTATCATTGCAATTAATGATCGGATTTATTAGATGGAATTCATCTAATCTTTTCTGTATTGTCATTTCTGATAAATCATATTTCTTACTTAATGATTTATACGTTTGCTTCTCATCCGTCTGGGCGCCGAGACCGATGAGTGTATTGATAACATAAGGATTTAATTAAAACACTATGGACTCTTCCGGTTCTTATTTTGTTCTCAAATACATATTTGCATTTAAGACATTTGTATCTTTGTTTACCCTTCCTTTTACCATTTTTTTGTATGGTAAGATTTACATTTTGGACACTGTTTTCTACTCATTTTTATTTTCTTAATTAATTTCTTATACTTAAATAGTTGCCATTTAATTAGTTAACTATTATTTTGGCAACCACTTTTTTTCTATTAAGCCAATGAATACAAAAAACAATAAAGTTAGACTGAAAATGGTCGCTGTTCCTGCAACAAAGGGAAAAATGGATGATAAATTTCGATCTCTAATTGAAACCATCGAGAAAATTACTGAATTCAAATTAGAATTTCATGAAGCTGACACTTACGATGAAGCCGTTGAAAGTTTAGTTAATGGCAAAGCACAGATTGCATGGTTAGGACAAAGTGCTTTTCATCAAGCTGTGAAGAAAGTAGAGTTGGATTCTCTAGCAGTTCCATCAGGTGATGATGAATCTATTTATCGAACAGTTTTAATCACTTCTCATCGTGCAAAAATATCATCTCCAAATGATCTTAAAGGTAAAAGACTAATATTATCCGAAAAAGGTTCTACCAGCGGAGATCTGATACCTCGGCATATTTTGACTCAAAACGGTTTAAATCCTGACATCAGTACTAATTTTTCTAAAGTAATTTATGCTGGGAGCCAGAAAGAAGCAGCAATAAAAATCATCAAAGGTGAAGGTGATGTAGCTGCCTTGAGCGATGTTAATCTCAAGGAAATGCTCAATAATGGAATCCTCCAGAAAAAAGATATAAAAATCATCTATGAATCGAAACCCATTCCAGGAGCGCCTATTGTTTGCTTGAAAAACTTGCATCCTGATGTAAAAAGAGAATTGAAGAAAGCAATTCTGGAAGCTCATAAATTTGGTGCTATCAATGGCTATGGAACTCATATTGAACATTATGAATCTCCACAGGAAGCAAGATTAAATTTTCTAAAAGCTTATTTAAAACCACAAGTTGGAATTAAGACAATACTTATTAGTTTAGGACTTTTCTTATTAACAATAGCAATATCAACTCATCTAAAAATCAGTCCAAAAGTAATATTTTCCAGTTTCAGTTATTTTGCTGATATAATCGGAAGAATGATGCCACCAGATTTTTCTGATTTTTGGAATCTTGTAATTTCTATGATTGAGACAATTGAGATTGGGTTTCTTGGTACTGTTTTTGCTGTGTTGATTTCAATTCCAATTTCATTAATGGCAGCAAAAAATATCACAAAAAGTAAATTCTTGTATTATCCAGCACATTTGATCACAACTTTTTTCCGTGCAGTTCCAGAGTTCATTATTGCTATGATACTGGTAATATCTGTAGGGTTTGGTGCATTGCCCGGTGTTTTGGCTCTGGGACTTCACACAATGGGTTTTCTTTCTAAATTTTATGCTGAAGAAATGGAACATGTACGAATAGGACCTATAGAGGCAATAGAATCGACTGGTGCAAACTGGTTCCAGAAAATCACTTATTCCATTCTACCACAGATTCTTCCAGCTTTTATGGGAAACACACTTTATATTCTTGATAGAAATATAAGAATGGCAACAATTTTGGGAATAGTCGGGGCAGGTGGTATAGGTTATAGATTGCAATCTGCTTTTCGCATGTTTAAATACCGGGAAGTCTCAGCAATAATTGTCATAATTTTTATTACGATTTTTATCATTGATATTATTTCTTCGAAAGTTAGACACTCGGTTAAATAATAATTAATTCAGTCATATAGATTCTGTTAATACTTATGGAAATTCATAACAGCAGAAGAGTATTCTGGAACATTTGGACTTCTTATGCAATATACTATTTTGGAAGAGCTAATTTAAGTATAGTTGTTCCAGCATTATTAGCTACACACAAAAATTTAAATTTGTATAACATCGGTCTGATATCCAGCGGATTCTTTTTATCATATACAATAGGTCATTTTTTTCACGGTTTGTTTTCTGAAAGACATAATCCATTCTTATATATATCACTTGGTCTTATTGGTTCTTCTATAATAAATCTAATTCTTGGATTCTCTGCCGGTTTTTTTGCAGTATTATTCATTGGTGAAATCATAGATGGTTTTTTTCAATCAATGGGTTGGTCTTCTTGTGTGCGAGCAAACGCGATAACGCAGAAGAAGGATGAAAGAGAAAGGACATCTATCTTACTGGGAACATCTTACCAAATTGGAAATTCAGTTGCTTGGTTAGTATCTGCATTTGCTGTAGGAAGTTGGGGTTGGCGAGCCGGATTCTGGGTTGCAGCTACATTTCTTTTTATAAGAGGAATACTATTATTGATCACAAAACCTAAAATTGAGATAGCTCCTATTCAAAAGGTTAGACATCAGGTAAAAACCATACTAACTTTTCCAATTTTAATGAGTGGACTTTCTTTTTGTTTTCTTAATATGATAAGATATGGCATAATTGTATGGATTCCTTTATATTTATTCCAGACTCAAAATCTGGTTGTTGAACAAATGGGTGAATTAGGTTTGAAAGTTTGTTTAATTCCTATTGCAGGTGTGCTTGGAACACTAATATATAATATTTTGAAATTCCGTAGAGATGTAGTTACAATTATTTTCTTATTGTTGTTAGCGTTCAGCTTCGTTGTTCTTCCTTTCACAAAAGGGATGTTATCTATATTTGTATTATTAGTTGGGAGTTTTTTCTTGTATGGTCCTCATGTTTTTTTAAGTGCAACTCTTCCAACACGCTATTTCGATAAACAAGTAGTGGCTGCATCGAGTGGGTTTATTGCTGGAATGGGATATGTCGGAACAGTTTTTGTTGGATTGATTATTCCTGTTTTGGTATCATCAGCAAATGGTAGCTGGAAAAATGTTTTTATATTTTGGGCAATTCTCTCATTTACAGTAGTGGCAATTATGATTACATTCGTCTGGAAATATAAGAGCAAAAAAGTTGACTATATGTAAGGTAATATGAATTTATTATATTTTTAAAAAGTAAAAAAAATAAATTATAAAGAAAACAGTTTCAATCAAAGTTATTAGGCAGCATATTCTCAAATCTGTTATAATATAAACAAATAAAAAAGTTTTTATTTTTACATAAATATTTGCTTTCTACCGAGGTATTAGGAAATCGGTGGACTTTAACTTTTATTAGATCAGGGATACCCATAAAATATTCGATAGATTTTTTGCATCTTATTAGTATTAAACAGAAAAAAAGAAAGAATAAGGGGAGATAAATAGTATTGGGAATATTGAGAATTCAATAAAGATTTTTAGTATCTTTGCGAGAGAATTAATTCTCTTACTGAAATAACGAAAGTCCCGACAGTCGGGACTATTAACTATCTTTTATCCCGATTTATCCATCACCCCAATATATTGGTGTGTGGATTTATCGAAATTTCTTTTGAGCCTGAGACTTGTGCCAGAGGCACATCTCAGCCTGAGGCTGAT
>JAGMCF010000080.1 GCA_023129415.1 Candidatus Cloacimonadota bacterium | reverse complement strand
AATTTTATTTTTTAAACCTTTTAAAATTTTTATTAATTAAATGTCAGTCTTTATTTTATTTAGACCATGCATACCCCCAATCCCGATATATCGGGACAGACAAATTGGTTTATTTTAATAAACAAAGAAAATAATTAAAAGAAGCCCACGAATTTATTCGTGGGAAAATAGAGCAAATGCACTTCTATTAACCATTTCAATGGTTTTCTATTTATTTAGAGAAACTGTTGAAACAGTTGTAAACCTCTTTGAACTTTTAATCCCACAAATGAATTTGTGGGTTTCCTGTATAATCAAATTTCCAATTCAAATCATCCACAGTACTTTTTCATTTATAGGCTATTGCTGAAGTTTATAATAAAATTTTGGGGGTATCCCTGTTATTTAATTTAGACATCTCTCTGATTTACTCTTTGCAAAATTGTGATGTCCAGAGGAGTTATTCTCGGGGTTGTGTTTTATGTCTTTTAGATGTTATTGTGAATCACATTTTTAGATATGAAAAGTTACCGAAGGCGATTTAAGGGAATCTTTCCCGCCTATCGCCTGCTTTAGAGCAGACAGGGCAGTCAGGCCTGGCGCGACCAGGTCGGAAGACCTTTTTTACCTCCATTACCAAAATTTTTGATATAAATATTTCTTCACTCTTAGCAAAACAAAACCTGAAAGACTTAAGATAAGCGAAGTTTGTCACAGAGTTTGGCTGCGAACCAAAATTAGTTAACTAGAATAATATTATTTCATTCAGCAAAATTAGAAATCCATTCTGGTCTTTCTGGAGGATTCGAACTTAACATCTCTCTCCACTTTTCATCTGTAAGTCTGTCTTGCATTGGCTGTTTAAACTCATAATAAGTCATTACAGGACCAGCACCAATTAAGATTCTTCCATCTGGAACTTTGTAAGCTACAATTATTAAATTAACATATCCAATACCTTCTTCCAGAACCTGTCCAGTATTCCCATCTGTATGAACATCTGCAACAATAGTTGTTTTCTTTGCCTTTTCATCAACTTCTGCAATAACCCCGTTTAATCTGCTGCCAAAGTTTTTGATGAAATCATAATCGTCTTGAGTTAATTCCTCATTCTTCAATTCCTTTTCTGACAATTCTACTAATCTCTCTAATATATTCTCCAAATTTTCCAATCTATATTTTGCTGACCTATCTAAAATATTCATATCATCCAATCCTTTATTTGTCATTCTCGTTAAAGCTAATAATCTGTTATAAAATTCTGGAACTGGTTCAATGTAGCCAACAACTGGCTTTTCTGGTGGAATATGAGGTGATGACATCACTCTCATTGTATAGCTCTGTTTTGCATAAAGGATTGTGTCATGTCTTAATTCAGCCCATGAAGCCAGAGCTGTAGTTAATGTTTTATCCTGCCAGGCTTTTGTCTGCATAAATGTTGGGTACCCATCTCCAAATTCTTTTAATAAAGGTTTAAGAGCATAAAGCCATGACCAATAAAGATTCTTTTGCCATTCGGCTTCAGAAAATTTATCAAATTCCTCTTTTAATTTGTTAAACTGAGTCCAATATGTTATTTTATTTCCCTTTTTATCTCTACCTTCATATTCTGTGTCACCCAATTCTTTTAAAAGTTCTTTTGCTCTTTTTGAGCCGAGTAGTGCCATTACATCTAATCCTCGAGGAAAGCATCTTGCTGGTCCTCCCATCGTTCGTTCGCAGGTAAAAGTCTGTTCACAATTTTTTCCAGAGTACATCCCAACATAAGGCGAAACTAAATTAGAAAACATATAAGAGTCTGGAATAAATCTCTGCCCCATCAATCTAAATCCTTTTGTGATTCCCAAAACCTCATCTGCTTGTTCAGGAGTAAAAGGTGGCCAGAGTGCAACATCTCCTGTCCCTCCAAATATTTCTGGTGGCATATATTCGGCCAATTTGGCTTTTAATCTTCCGATATTCTTATCAGTTAAATCATTGGGAGCAAATTTTCCATTAAATATCAAGTTTAAAGCATCAATATATTCATAAGGTCCTAAATCGTCTGCCAAACCAACATAGAAAGCTGTTACTGAATAGATTCTATCCCAATTATCCCTTAGTTCTTTATCTTCAGCAAACTTGGAAGCTATCAGGCAAGCCTGTATTGTTTGAATTCTGGCATCATATAAAGAGATAAGAGCTTTGCAGGGAGGAAAATCGTTACAACTTTCTCCTGCTTTGACTTGATTGGTTCCTTTTAAAAGCATACTAATTCTTCCATACCACATAAATGCCTTGAAGTAATTTTTTAACTTCTCTGACCTTGTATAATGACCTCTCGGAACATATTGAGAATAATCCTCTTTATAGATAAAGATTGGAGAATTTGCAAATCCTTGATGTTTTTCTATCAACTCTAATTCTTTCTCAACATCTTTTTTTACAAAATCAGGAACTGAAAATAGATATTTCTCTTTTTCTTCCTGGGTAAAGAATGCATCTGTTTTAAATCTAAACAATTTCACTTTATTTTTAGAATATTCTTCCTGAATTTGCTCTGCCTTAGGTTTTAACAATTCCATACCGACAGCAAAATAGGCAGCACTTCTTTTTAATGCTTCTTTTAAATCTCCAGTGGCACTATGATATTTTTCTATTGAATCATCTATTAGTTCTTTACTAATCTCCCAAATCTTATCATAAAATTCCCTTTCCTCAATTTGTCTGAGAGTTTCATCAAACTGAATGTGATAGAGATGTAATAAAGAACCTGCAGTAATAAAGATTGGAATATCTCTATCTTTGAGGTTTTCATAAGGTTGAGTAATATCTTCTTCTCTTGGGTTGAAAGGATTTCTAATTACTGCAAAACCATTATCTTTTAGCATTTTAAAAGCACACTTGCTCAGTGGAATTTCGTTAGAAAACTCTTTGAAATTTGATATTTGATTGGTTTGCAAGGGCAAATTATATTGGGGAACTTGTAACTTTATATCTAATGGGCTTATAGAATAGTATTTTGTGAAACTTAACTTTTGTGTTTTAACACCAGATACATCAATGGGTTTTATTTTTAATGTTGATGGTTCTTGAGCAAATCCTTGTGGCATAAAACAACTTATTCCAATAGTTGCTAATATTAAAATGGCATAAATAGAATATTTTATTTTTATCATAATTTTCCTCCTGGATTTAGTTTAATTATATATGAGTTCTGCAAAAATGCATTCTCATATCATTCCAAACGCTCACAGATGTCATTCCCGACCCCGATCGGGAATCCATATAGAGGGAAGACGCAGTAAAAGACAGGTTGTAAGGAATGGATTCCCGTTTTCACGGGAATGACACTTGTCTTGGCGAAGCAAGCTGTAGCCAGAAATGAAGTGAAATTACTCATTTTGCAGATCTCATTAGTTTAATTATATTATTAAAGAACTTTTTAATTTCAAATAGGAGTGCCACGAATTTCTGCTAAAAGTTAAGTGCAAAGATTGTCAAGGCTTCTCTGAATTGTAGATTTACATAATGCTATCAGCAGTTTTCAGTTTTTTCTTCACATTTATTCCTAATTTTTCTAATTCATTAATCATTTGATAGGGTGAACTGACTAAAATACTTTGGATTCCAAGATTAGAAGCACCTTTCACATACTGGATATTATCATCTAAGAATATAACATTCAATGGACTCAATTTCAAATAATCTAATACTATTTCATATGCTTTTCGTTCTGGTTTCCTTGCTTTTATTTCATTTGAAAGGAATATTTTTTCAAAATAATTTAAAATCCATCTATACTTAATTTTCCATATTTTTGAATGAATTTCATTTGTGTTTGTCAATATAACTAACCTGAAATCCTGTTTTAATATTTTTAGAAAATTTTCAATATCAGGAACTAAATCTAAGTAAATTTTATTCCAACCATTATCAAACTCAAATTCACAAAAGTTAAATCCCATTTTTTTTGAGATATAATTTCTATATTCAGTTGGTTTTATTTCACCCCGCTCAAATTTTTTAAACATACCATTAAACTGGAAGTTATTCTTAAAATCATCAGAATTTCTATTACTTATTTTAGTCCAATATTCAAAAACATTATCAAATGATATATTGAAAATCACATTACCTAAATCAAATATTATTGCTTTATAGTTATTCATTATTAAAAAACTGAAAAATTGCTGATAGCAGTTACATAAACAACATATATCGTCTTTTTCTCCAATTTGGTGTTCTTAGAGGATGGGATTTCTTATTTATTTTTCCTTTGAGTGGGTATCTAATCCGTTTTAATTTATTGTTAGATGCTCACTATCAAATTGAATATTTTTTTGCCAAAGAAACCTAACGGTTGAGCTCACTTGCCAAAAACACAACTGGTTCTATGTCCTTAAGTTGTGAGATTAACTTTTTCTGGCATAATAAATGTTAGCCTAATCTCGTGTTGCGTTTTTGGTCAAGTGAAGCGAGTGTTAGGCGTCTATTTTCTTATAAATAATTTCTTTAAACTCGTCTGGATATTTCTCAAATAAATACTTATCAATTCCTCTAGTAACTTTTTTAGAAAAGCATTTTCTAACATATTTCCAAGTATCTCGTGTTTTAGAATGTGAAAACATATTTTGCCTATAATCATTTTTAGTCATATGCTCATAAGTTGATATATTATTTGCAATACAATACGATTGCATGGAACTTATGCTTAATATCAAATATGCTATTTGATCTTTTGTAACATCATCATTTGCTTTTGCAATTTCAGTATCTATTCCAAAAAATTCGAAAGCATCTGAATATTCTGAAATTTTACCTTCAGAATCAAAGTTTCTTTGTATATAGAAAATAGCTTTTTGATATTGTAAGTCTCTTTTGGTTATCCTTTTATTCCAAATGAATGTAACTATAAAAGAAACGGATGATAAAACGAGAGCTATTAGACTAATAATATCAAATGATTCCATAGGTTTCTCCAATAATTTTTAAAGACGCCTAACGCTTCAACTAACCCGCAAGTGAAAGCGCGGCTTTCACTTGTCTGGTTGAGTTGGTTGTTCTGCTCTGTCGATGATCACTTCCTCGATGACGTGAACCAAGTTAGTCACGTCTCCGCCGTCTGCTTTCAAGAGGGCGTCATAGTATTCCTTCCGAGGCCAGTCATCCCTGACCGTTTTGCCGAGAAGTTCCTTGACTTGCAGTGTCAGGAGCAGGCGAGCAAGTCGTCCGTTGCCATCAACGAAGGGATGGATCGAAAGAAATCCATGATGGAACGCGGCGATCGCGGCGAGTTTCTCTTGAGGACTCGATTGTGTCACCGTCGCGTAGTTCTCCCGCCAGTCCGACAAGAGTTGCTCCGTCAAACGCTCCACTTGGTCAGGAGGGGGAGGCCGGAAGCGGACCGTCGGGTCTCTCCCTGACATATCCATGATCATGTTCTGTATTCGCCGCAGGCTCCCTCCCATCTCGTAATCCGGAGGGAAGAGCTGAAAGTGGATGTTCTTCAAGAGGTCCAGAGTGAGATTTGTTGTGCTTGGCGGACGCACAAGGAGTCTTGAGACAGACAGAACGCCATACTCGTCTGCAACCGCTTCGTACCGTTCTGCCAATGAGCTTGCAGATGAAAGCCTGTTCTGAGACAGAGCGAAGGTGAGTTCCTTTCTCAAGCGGTGGAACTCATCGAGTAGCTCTGTCTGGTTTCGGGCAACAGTGTGAACTGACGATCTCGTGTCTCGCGTTAGCTTCCATTGATGGTACTGAAGCATGAAGTTGCTTCGTTCGGTCCGCTCGGCGTCTCGCTTCTGGCGGAAGTAGATGAGTACCCCGACGGCAGCGGAGGCCACCGCACCAACAAGGAAACTGACGAGCAGATCATGCATAGTGGGATATCATTTCTTCTCTTGAGCAGAACATGTATTAGACTGTAACTCGCAGTGTATTATACACCATATCTATTAAGTTAACAAACCAGAAAATAAACACCTATCCGTCTTGGCGCCTGTCTAGGCTCCCGATATGTCGGGAGACTGGCCGAGACAGATCTTTTACATTAACATTTTTATCCGACTCGCTTTATTGTCGGGCAAAAATACGCTTAAGCTCTGCTCTTATTATTCATGGCGTAAAATCAATCTTGCTGTCAACTGAAAGACAGAATTCAGTTAAAATATTTATTGCACTCTCAACATCTTTCATTGAAACCACTTCTGTATAAGTATGCATATATCTGCAAGGAATAGATACAAGTCCTGTCGCTACACCTTCTCTTGTAACCTGAATTACATTTGCATCTGTTCCAGTTGGACGAGGATTTGATTCAATTTGATATGATATTTTTTTCTTCTTTGCAATATCCACAAGCATAGAAAATGTTTTCGGGTTAATATTTGGTCCTCTTGTAATAGAAGCACCTTTACCAAGCTTGACCTCGCCGACTTTTTTCATTTCAACATCAGGCGTATCAGTTGCATGGGTTACATCAATAGCAATTCCAATATCAGGATGTATGCCATAAGCTGAAGTTCTTGCTCCGCGTAATCCTACCTCTTCCTGAACAGTGGCAACACTAAATAATGAGGCTTTAAATTGATTTTTTCTTTTAAATACATTTTTCATTACTTCAGCAACGATAAATGCACCAATTTTGTCATCAAAAGCACGAGAGGTATAAATATCATTTCGCATCTCTTCAAAGTTCGGGTCGTAAGTTATTGGGTCGCCAATCTCAATAAGTTTTCCCACCTCTTTTTTATTCTTTGCTCCAATATCAATATAAAGTTGATGCGGTTTTAGAACTTTTTCTCTTTCTTCCTTTTCAAGAAGATGAATTGCCTTTTTACCAGTAACACCAAGCACATCGCCATTTTTTGTATGAATTCTGACTTTTCTGCCCGGAATAATCCCAATATCAAATCCACCAATTCTGTCAAAAAAGATAAAACCTTTATCATCAATATACTTAACTTGAAAACCGAGTTCATCCATATGACCGGCAAGCATTATTTTAGGGGGTTTATCAGGATTTACTGATGCAATGGCATTTCCGTGCACATCAATTTTAACTGAGTCAGAATTTTTTTTCATCTCCTCATACCATGCTTTACGCACCTTATCTTCAGAACCTGATGGAGATGGTGTTTTCATCAGGGTTTCAAGAAATTGCATAGATTGCTTATTCATTTGTTTTCCTCCGTTTCTTTTTATCCTACATTTATATTTCAAGACTTTGGTTTAGGGGGTGTGATAAATTAACATATGCTATGATAACTCCTGAACAGTTGAATAATATTGAGATAAAAAAGAAAATCAGTAATTTATTTTATCCCACCCTCTTAATTTAGAATTTTTCCGAAATTCAGTTCTTTACATAACCTTTGTCAATTTTCATCTGAATTTTCTGGGATGAATAAAAAAAACATTATCAAAAAAATAGTATTTTGATTGCTACTTATTGAATATAATTTGGAAATAGTAGTTGATAAATTTGCAAAAAATACTCATTTATATTTAGAACTACTGGAGAAATTCTTTTAACCCCATAATAACTAATAATAAAATAATTACATTGTTGAAAAAAATATTGACAAGTTGTTATAGAAATTAAATTTTGGTTACCGAACGGTAAGTAAGTATAAAGGAGATAATTTGGATAGAAAAGAAGAGATTATTAAAAAGGCTTTAAAACTTTTTCTACAAAAAGGGTATGAAAAGGCTTCGCTGAATGATATTGCTCGTGAAGTTGGTATTAGCAAACCCGGGGTGTATCATTATTTTGCAAGCAAAGATGCTCTCTTTCGTGAAGTGCTGTCCTATTTTATGCAGGAGATGAAGAAATGGAGTATAGCTCATTTTCAATCGTGTGAATCTTTAAGAGACTTCTTGCAAGCAATTTTCACCTCATTGAAATCACCAAAAGAGGTAATTGAAAACATCATGGGAGAAACTCAAGAGGGTACGCCATATAGTTTTTTGGAAATTCTTCTTAGTGCCAGTAAAAAAGATCCCAGTATTAAAGCGATGATAAGTCAAGGTTATAATGAAACTCGTGAGCATATAAAAGCCATGCTACTGGATGCACAACAACAGGGAGAAATTCGCGCTGATATTGATTGCGAAGCATTTGCCTTTAAAGTAATAGCTCTCCACGAAGGAATATCATTTGTGTGCTCGTTTGATGATTCTGTAGATATAGATACAATCGGAGAAAAGATATTTAATAACATCTGGAAAATGCTCACAATATAAATTTTTTTAACCAGAAAACTTACCGACTGGTAGGTAAAATAAACAAAAAATAAAATTGGAGGAAACAATGTTTAAGTGGTTAAATTTATTGTTACTTGTAATAACAACTCCTTTAGGTGCAAATAATAATTTCAATGAAGCAATTAATTTATTTAAGCAAGGAAATTATGACGAATCTCGCATTATTTTTGAAAAACTCTTCAGACAGGATAAAGAAAATGATAGAATACATTACTATTTAGGAAGATTAGAATTAATTGGAAACGATTACAAAGAAGCGATTAAATACTTCCAAAAAGCGATAGGTAGAAATGAAAATGAATCCAACTATCATTATTGGCTGGTAGTGGCAATAATGAGAAAAATTCCTTATAGTAATTTCTTTGGCAAAATGGCAAACAGTATGAAGATAATGAAAGAATTGAAAAAAGCAATTGAATTGGATTCAACCGATGTAAAACCAAGAATGATGAGGTTTTATATGTTCGTTCATTCCTATGGGAAAGGACCTTTTAAAAAGGAAGATTTAATTAAAATGGCAAATGATATCCAAAAAATTGATTCAATAAGAAGTTATATTGCATTTGCAAACATCTATTATTATGTTACGGATGAGCAAGAAAAGGCAGAAGAAGAATATATAAAGGCAATGAGCCTTGCTTCTGATAGTTCTTTCGTGATTTCTGATTATGCAGATTATTTATGTGAAGTGAAAAGATATAATGAAGCGATCCTTCTTTATGAGAACTACTTACAAAAGTATCCCGCTGATTTAAATATAAAGTTTGATTTAGGAGTCGTTTATATTATCTCTGGGGAAAATTACAAAAGAGCCCAAGAATGTTTTGAAAATTGTCTCAATATAAAATCGGACTATGGGATGCCATCAAAAGCTATGATACACTGGAGCTTGGGTTTGGTTTATTATCTTTTAGGACAGGAAGATAAAGCAGAAAAAGAGTGGGAAACAGTGAAGACACTTGATAAAGATTTTAATGATGTATTGGATGCATTTCCACAAATGAAAAAAATGAATTTAATATTAAAAAGGTGAAACCTTCTGAATGGTTGAAAACCTTTGGAATGGATATGAATGGTTGCAAACCTTAGAATGGCTTTATAAATTGATTTAACCATTGCGAAGGTAAAAAAACCATTCGCAAGGTAATTTTTAAAGGAGAAAAACAAAATGAAAAATAGTGTAAGATTGATTCTAACAATTATTCTCTGGGCATGTATTTACTTTCTTGCGTTATTTGTAATCCCATCTATCAGCATTATTGCAGGATTTGTGAAATCACATTCCTGGATAAATAATGGTGATATTACGCAGATAATGTTCTTAATAATTTCTCTCATT
>JAGMCF010000008.1 GCA_023129415.1 Candidatus Cloacimonadota bacterium | reverse complement strand
TAGCCTTTATAAAAGAGTCTCAAGGAAGAATAAAAATTTCTTGCCAAAAATTATCGGTCTCGGCGCCCAGACGGACACGAATTTTATTGATAAGATACTAAAGATGTTAAAATGTGTCTTTTGGCTTCTATTCCCACAGTTGTCCGCCAGCTGGCGGAGTGGGTTAACCCTATGAAAAATAGCAAGTTAAACCATCGCATATATAGGGATTGTGGGAAATAGAACCACATATACTTGATTTAACCATTTTCCCAAAGGATCTGTCTATGGCATGAAATGGTTTTTATAGTAAACTGATGTTATACAAAAGAACAGCACAGGCAGAGGGGAGGCTACCTGTGCTGAGGAGGTCTTTTAAGCGATATTTTCAATCGCTTTAGGGGGGAAAAATTATTGACACATAAAATCTATTAATACTTTATTTTGTCAAGATTTTTTTCTTTATTATAATTTTTTTCTGAATCTTCTTTTTTCTAATAATTTGTATTATTCTTTACTGGAGTTTCATTACTTTTAGATGGTTCAGAATTGGGTTCTGTTTGATTTTTTATTACTTTCTTAATATCAGTATCTTTTTTGCGTATTTGCTTTTTCATGCTCTTAACTTTAGTACTTGATTTTGCTTTTTCTTTAGATTTTTTCTCCTCTTCCACGAACTCAATTATTGCAATTGGTGCAGAATCACCTCTGCGATAACCAGTTTTAATAATTCTTGTGTAGCCACCATTTCTATTTTTATAGCGAATAGAAATTTCTTCAAATAACTTTTTTATTAAGTCTCTATTTCTCAAAATTTTATAAGCCAACCTTCTGGCATGTATAGTATCCTTTTTGCCTAATGTAACTAATTTATCTGCAATCTTGCTAACCTCTTTAGCCTTTATAAGTGTTGTATTAATCCTATTTTGGATTACTAAGCTGGCAACCATATTATTAAGTAAAGCTTTTCTTTGAGCTTTTCTTCTTCCAAATGTGGTTGTACCTTTAATACGATGTCTCATTATTTTTTTTCCTCAATTTTATTTAATACTTCAAGTCGTTTTTCAATGTTTTTCACATCCATGCCAAGATGTAATGCATAACGGTCTAAAACATTTTTTACTTCATCAAGGGATTTCTTACCAAAATTTCTTAATCTTAACATTTGATTTTCAGTTTTTGCAACTAACTCTTTAACAAATTCTTGCTTTGCAGCAGCCAAACAATTACTACACCTAACACTAAGTTCTAACTCAGAAATCTTCATCTTCATGAGCTTCTGCAAATTTTTCAATTCAGGGTCAATTTTTTCTCTCTTGATATATTTGGGTTCTTCCTCAAATTTCATAATAGACAAGAAGTAATCTTTTAGTATTTTAGCAGCAAGACTGAGTGAGTTTTCAGGTAAAATACTACCATCTGTCCAAATCTCTAAAAACAATTTATCATAATTTATCTTCTCATCCACTCGTTGTTTTCCAACATAAAAATTTACTTTTCGTACAGGAGAATAAATTGAATCAATTGGAATTACACCAATTGGCTTGTCCCCAATCACCTGCTCATTTTCTCTTACATAACCAATACCATTTCCAACCCATAATTCCATAGAAAAATCAATGTTATCAACTAATTCCAAAAGATATAAATCTTTGTTTATAATTTTCACATTTTTAGGACATTTAATTTGAGCTGTAGTAATTCTCCCTGGACCTTTGACATTCAATTCTAATATTTCTTCTTTGTTTGAATTAATCTGTAATGCAACATTTTTAAGATTAAGAATTAATTCTATATAATCCTCTCTTGCTCCGGGGATTGCACTATATTGATGTAGCATACCTTTCACATGAACAAAACGAACAGCCCCACCCTGAATTGATGATAATAAAACTCTTCTAAGTGAGTTTCCAATTGTTGTGCCAAGACCAGGTTCTAATGGACCGATTGCAAATTTCCCATATTTTTCTGTATAGGTTTCTTTTTCTTTCTCTAATGATGTTGGTAATTGAATCGGTTCTAAATCTAACATTTAATCTCCTAAAATCATTTCTGTGTTTTAATTATAATGAGGTTATTAAATCTTATTTTGAATAAAATTCTACAATAAGTCTATCATCTATCTCTTGTGGAAGTTGTTCTTTTGTTGGTAAATTCTTTACATATCCCTTAAATTCTTCAGCATGAACTTCCAACCAATTAAATTGATCTAAACTCTTATGTGACTCCATTGCTTGGTGGATTATGGTTATCTGCCTGCTTCTATCCCTGATTTCAATGCATTGTCCATCCTTTACAATATAGGATGGAATATCAACTTTTTTTCCATCTACAAGAATATGTCCATGATTAACAAGTTGTCTTGCAGAATTCCTTGATGGTGCAAAACCCATACGAAAAACCACATTATCTAAACGGGTTTCTAAAAGTCTAAATAGGTTTTCTCCAGTAACACCTTTCATTTTTGTAGCTTTTTTGAAATAATTCTTAAACTGCTTCTCTAATAATCCATACATTCTTTTTGCTTTTTGTTTTTCTCTAAGATGGGTTCCATAGTCACTCATTTTAGCCCGGAATCTTCTTCTTTGCTCTCCAGGAGGATTATTTTTTCTTTCCAAACCGCATTTACTTGAATAACATCTTGCGCCTTTCAAGAAGAGTTTTGCACCCTCTCTACGGCATAATTTACATTTTGGACCTAAATATCTTGCCATTATACAACCTCTTAAATTCTTCTTCTCTTAGGTGGTCTGCAACCATTGTGAGGAATGGGAGTTGTATCAATAATTGATAACACCCTTAAACCTTGAGACTGTAAAGCTCGTACTGTTGAATCCCTTCCAGAACCAGGTCCACTTACTCTAACATGAACATTTTTTAGACCCATATTTATAATAGTCTTTGCAATATCTATAGCAGATTGTTGGGCAGCATAAGATGTACTTTTCTTTGAATGTTTATATCCAATTTTCCCACAACTTGACCATGCAATAACATTACCTTTCATATCAGTAATAGTAATAATAGTATTATTAAAAGATGCTTTGATATGAACAACGCCTTCTGATTCATGAAGTCTAACCTTCTTTTTTCTTACTGTTTTTCCTGCTTTTTTCTTTACTGCCATATAGTACTCCTAATATTAACTACTTTCTAACAATCCTTCCTGCTCTAGGTCCTTTTTTTGTTCTTGCATTAGAATGTGTACTTTGTCCTCTGCATGGCATACCAACTCTATGACGCAATCCTCTGTAACAACCAATTTCCATCAACCGCTTAATATTCATAGATGTCTCTTTTCTAAGATCACCCTCAATAATGTAATTATCACGAATTATATTCCTTAGCAAAATAATTTCTTTGTCATTTAAATTTTTAACTCTCTTGTCTTTATTGATCTGTGCAATATCTAAAATTTTATTTGATAATGATCTTCCAATACCAAAAATATATGTTAAACCAATTTCAATTCTTTTATTATTTGGCAAATCTACGCCTTCAATTCTAGCCAAGTTAATCCTCCTATTTCCTAACCCTGTCTCTGTTTATGCTTAGGATTAGAACAAATAACATAAATAGTTCCTTTTCTTTTTACAATCTTACAATTTTTACAAAGTTTCTTGACTGATGATCTTACTTTCATAAAATCCTTAAAATTTATTTATACCTATAAACAATTCGTCCTTTATCAAGGTCATAAGGTGATAATTCTAATTTTACTTTATCTCCTACTAAGATACGTATGTAGTGCATTCTCATCTTTCCTGAAATATGAGCTAAAACCTGATGACCGTTTTCTAATTCAACAATAAATTTTGTGGCTGGCAAAGCTTCTTTAATAATACCGTCAACCTCAATAACACCGTCTTTTGCCATTAATTTCTCTTCAATAAAGTCAAAATTTCTGGTCCATCTTTTCTAATTAAGATAGTATGTTCAAAATGTGCAGAATTTGAACTATCAGCAGTGCAAAATATCCATCCTTTTTCAATAGTATTTGATGTTCCAATATTAAACATCGGCTCAATAGCGATAGTCATACCTTCAACCAATCTGGGACCATTTCCAGCTTTCCCAAAATTTGGAACACACGGATCTTCGTGCAATTCCCTTCCAATACCATGTCCAGTAAGTCCATCTGCAACATAAAGACCATTATTTTTAGCAGTTTTTTCAATAACTGAAGAAATATCTCCAATTCTATTTCCAACTTTACATTTCTCAATTGCTCTTTTCAAGGCTAATTCTGTCACCTCAAGCAGTTTTCTATTCTCTTCACTAATATGTCCTATTGCATAAGTTCTTGCTCCATCACCATAAAAGCCATTTTTTTTAATACCAACATCAATTCCAACAATATCACCATCTTGTAAAATTTTGTTATTCGATGAATATCCATGCACAACCTCATAATTAATTGATGCACATATAGAGAATGGGTAAGGATTCAAACCATCCATTTGATAACCTTTGAAAGCTGCTTCTGCAGAATTTTCTGCAATAATTTCTTCTGCTTTATTATTCAAATCCAAGGTGCTTACACCAGGTTTCATCAATTGACCTAATTGATAAAGGACATCTGCAACAATTC
>JAGMCF010000079.1 GCA_023129415.1 Candidatus Cloacimonadota bacterium | reverse complement strand
GTGCTCTTTGTGTTGAAAAAGGAAATTGTAGTTGATCCCCGATTAAATCGGGGACTAAACGGATTGGGATAGTTCTGGTATAATACAGGACATACCGCAGTATTATACAAATCATCAACTCCAACTCCTTGCCATTCATATGCACCCATATCTATTCTTCCATTAACAATTCTTGAATTTCCATCCAAATCAAAATCCGGTAAATATAATCCGGTTGTGTCGGGAATACCAGCATTTATACATGGACTGTTTTCAGATAAATGGTAATCATCCTGACCTGCGAAATTGGGATTTTCATAAATATTACCACCGCCATCAATTGCATTTGCAGGGAATTCTCCTTCAATGTCGCAATAGGATATAGTTGGATTTGCATTATCTGGAACCCAAAAAGAAGTTCCATTTCCCCAAATAATATTATCTACAATTGATGAAGAACAGGTATTACAATATATTCCTTTGTCTGTATTGTTTACAATTGTGTTATTAATAATTGCTGGAGAAGAATGTAAGCATTTTATCCCATCATTATTATTTCTAATTAGATTATTTACGATAATAGGTTCTGACCAATTAGAACAATATATTCCATTAGAATTATTAAATATTATATTATTTTCAATAATTGGAGAAAAATCATAGCAAATAATACCATTTGAATTACCTGAAAAGTAATTACTCTTTATTATAGTTCCAAAATTTTTTCCTGAAATGCCATAAGAATTATTTGTGAAAATATTGTTTGAGATGATAGATTCTGAATAATCCGAACTCATTCCAGAGTTACCATCAAATAAATTTTCTGTAATATAAACACCATCAGAATTATAGATAATTAATCCTTTAAAAACATTATTTATAAATTGATTGTTTTCGATTGTTATCAGAGATGAAAATTTTATGCTAACTCCTGAACCAACTGTACAATTATGATTTATAATAACATTATTACTTATGCAAAGAGTAGCATCATAACAGTAAATACAATTAAATTCATTGCTGGAATTTTCTATAGTAAAGCCGCAGATTTGGGTATAATTATTTGTATTTCCTTCAACTATGATTGTATGGTCTATTCCCAATCCATCTATAATTGTCTGATCAATATAAGAGCTATCCTGAGTTGTTAAAAACTGACTTCCCAAAACAATATTTTTTTCTAAAAAATCAACATTCTCGAAATATGTTCCAGAATATACAAGAACCGTATCACCATCGATGGCTGCATTTATTCCTTCCTGGATTGTAGTGAAGTCTCCAGTTCCATCTTGAATAATATGGATGATTACATTTGTACTTATGAAATTTAATAGTAAATCAATATCAGTAGTTATTTGACCTTGAAAAACTTCAATGTTAAATAAGTTAGCATTTTCATAACCGTTTAAAGAAGCAGTTAAATCATAAATACCAGGTAATAAATTGAAGAAGTAATATCCATTTTCATCAGGATTGGTAATGAACTCGCTGCAATTAATAGTAACATTCTTAATGTTGCCATAACCACCAGAAAGAAATACAGTCCCTGTAATAGTTCCATATTCACTCATATCAAAATATAAATAGCCAATGTCAGCAATTGTTCCATCAGGATCCAGATTAGAATCAGGAGCACCTGCATTTATACAAGGAGATTGTAAGGTTAAATGATAATTTTCATTTGCAGGATTTTCAAAAAGTGGGTCTTGACTGATATTACCGGTTCCGGGAAATCCATTTTGGATATCGCAATAAGAAACAACTACTAAATCACCAACAATTTCAGCATAATTTTGTGGATTATTTGCCCACAATATCGTATTCTTAATTTCTGCAGAGGAAGAACTTGATAAATAAATACCAGTTCCGCTTCCAAAAACAGGATCAACAGTATTTTCAGTGATTGTATTATTCAGTATATTTGCAGAACTCATTTTTAAAGCGATTCCACCACCATCACCAAAATCAACAATATTGTTGTAAATTAAATTCTTTTTAATTAGAATATCATTTGATTGATTTAGGCAAATTCCAGCTCCATACGCAATACCATTTCCACTTTCTGTAAGATGTCCGGAAATGATATTATTTTCTATTACAACATTTTCTGATTGATAAACATAGATTCCACCACCAAAATATGCACCATCATTATTTCTGATAATGTTATTTTTGATCTTTGCTGATGAGTTTTGGATTCCTATTCCACAACCATTCATATACCAGAAACACATATTATTTTCTATTATATTATATTCAATGGTTGGAGAACTATTCTGAATTAATATCCCAACACCAGTTGGTTCTTCCTGTCTTTCTCTATTTATAAAACCCCATCCAGCATTTCGAATAGTCATTCCAATTAATCTTGCATTTTCAGTCTCACCATTAAGAAATAAAACCAATTGATATTGATCATAGTTTCCATCAATGATTGTTTGAGAAATGTAAGTAGTATCCTGTGTGGTTAAATAAAGTGAACTAACTGTAATGTTTTTTCCATCATAGTTGATATTCTCAAAATAAATTCCAGGATGAACTAAAACCGTATCTCCATCAACCGCAATATTTATCCCTGCTTGGATAGTTGGCTGGTCATCAGGAATATTAATTATTGTAGTATTTGCTACGACATACATAAAAATGAATAAACACTCTATTAGAATTGCTTTTTGCATAATTTACTCCTTTCTTTTCTAATTTATTCACTAAAATTATTTGTATGGAGTGAAACGACAATGTCGTTTTTGCATCATCATGGATGATGCACTCCAAATCATTTCAGCAAGATCATTTTCTTTGTTGATAGGGTCTCATCACCAATTTTCAATTGATAGAAATAAATACCTGAACTTACTGGTTTTCCCTTCTCATCTTTTCCATCCCAAATTACATTTGTCATTTGTCCCCGAGTAAATCGGGGATTGTCATCCTTATTTATCGGGATAGGTATTAATGTCTTTATAAGTTGTCCTTTTATGTTATAAATTTTTATCTGTGAGAATCTGTGTAAATCTGTGGCTAAATTAAAAGAAATTATGGTTGATCCCCGATTAAATCGGGGACTAAACGGATTTGGATAGTTCTGATATAATCTACCATTGGTTGGTTTACTTACAAAGTTATCTTCAATTGAAACATGTGGACCTTCACCATAATTCGTCTCTGTATATGTAACAGAAGCATATTCTTCTTCTGAATCTGTCTTGATTTGAATGTAATAATAGTCATTAGGATTCGAAATATTCACCGGGAGATTTATTGGCTGCCATTCTGTCCATTCAATAATACCAACATTGTCAAACCAGGAATAAGCAACTCCTGTGTCCGGGCAATCGCTGTTTAACCGAATATCAAAAAAATGTGTGCTTGTTGGAAGAGATAATTCATTATGATAGAATGTCCAGTCAGAATCGCCACTAATCCATTCTCCAATATCATCAGAACCAAGATAGTAGGAGCCATATCTGGAATAATAATACCTTATTTCAACGGTCACATCTGCAGCATTTTGAGTCTTAATATATCCAAGTAGAGAATAACTTACGGTGTCTGAATAGCATTTTATTCTTTTCTCAAAATTAGTAATGATATTATCTCCAGAGTCTGGATAGCGTCTATGACAAAGAGAGCGATTACCTGCATAAACTTCAGTGCTATCATACCATTCATCGGAACTGTTCACATTCCAGAGTGAGCATCCTTCATCTTCAAAATTTCCAAACCAGATTATTTCCCTGCCAAGACGATAATCCCAATCATTTGTTGGAGTTATAGAATTAATTGAAGAGATACTTCCATCTCTTTGGAGACGCATTGGATCTGATATCCAGAAACCATCATCCTCTTCTAATGGAAACTCTTGTTCATATATTTCTGTATTTATTTCCATATTTAATGTATCCAATATAATGTCTGCAGTTACATTTTCTCTATCAACATATAGATAAGTTCCTAAATCTTTTGAGCGTCTCGCAAGATAGTCTAAAATATAAATGCCCAACTCTCCTTGTGCAGGAACAGGAATCCAATCATCAATATAAACGGGAGTGACTGAATATTCATAAAATCCTGTTTCATTGATTTTCGCATTTAAAACCATTGATGGGAAAGTTTCAGCATAAGAGAGGTCAAAGGCAAAATTTCCAAGAGAATGGGCAATCAATTTTCCATTATAAACTTCAAAACCTTGAATAATATGGGGATGATGGCATACAACTAAGTCTGCTCCTGCGTCTATCGTATGATGTCTGACTTCAATATCCCACATATGAGGAATATCTATCCGCGGTGTATAATCCTCATCCTCAATAAAATCATCAGGATTCCATCCATCAAATATGTTAGACTTGTCATAATTACTGCCTGGAGATAATGAGTATTCACTCCCAGCATGCATCTCTACGACTATGAGGTCAGCATAATCCTCAATAGCATTTATTTGTTGAGTTATGTAATATGGTGTCATATACGCAAAACCCGGTTTATTATATCCTGCATTTAAATATGGTTGATAATTGTTATATTGTCCTGTTCTATCACTGGAAGCAAGGAAAGCAATATTAACCCCTGATTTTGAATAAAAAATTGGCAAATATGCTTCGTAAGAATCTGCTCCGGCACCTGAAAAAGCAATGCCATTATTTTCCAAAACAGATTGTGTTTCCTGAAGTCCTGGTAGCATATAATCAAGTATATGATTATTTGCTAAAGTAATAACATCAATGCCAGCATAAACCAGACCTGCGACATTTTCTGGTGAGCCTTTAAAATAAATTGGCTTTGTTGGATGATGGATAGAACAAGTAGTAAGAGGACACTCCAGATTGGCAACTGTAATATCAGCAATTTCTCCCAAAATAGACAATGTTGGTTCAAAGATAGCCTCAACTCCATAAGTAGGAATAATTGAATATTCATATCCTCGGGCAAGCATAATATCGCCAACAAAATTCATTGTTACAGGAAAGGTTGTTGGACCAGAATCCACTTCAATCTGGCAGGTTGCCTGCCCCCAAAGTAAAGAATCATCTACTACTTCTAATAATACAGTGTATGGATGATCATCTTGAACTAAAAAAGTGTGGAAAGGATTCTGTTCTGTACTGGTGGAGTCATCTCCGAAATTCCAGTAAAATAAATGCTCCTCACTATCTGGGTCAATTACTTCTCCGTAAAATTGAACATCTACATTCCTCTCACCTTTGGAATTTCTATAAATTTTACCTATTGTATAACTTATCTCAACCTCAGGTGGAACTGGTAAATCACTTGTAATATTTATTATCTCATCAAAATAGACTGTTCCAGTTGGATTCACATCTCTATCGTTTATGAAAATTATACAAGTAATTACAGGCAAATAATCAAACCATGCAAACCAATCATCTGCAATTGGAAGCTGATAAATATTCCAGGTTTGCAAAGGAAAAGTCCCTTGATACACAGTTACCCATTCTTCAATATTTAGTTCTTCAGAGCCAGCAAAAGAGTAAAACAAAACATTTGTAGAATCCATGACACCAAAACCCTGTATCTCTCCCAGAGTTTGCACATAAGCAGAAACCTGCCAGATATCACCGGAATCAACGGGGACAGGTTCAATCTCCTCAATTTTCCAAGTATTGCCAAAGAGTTTAAGTGAGTATGGTGAATCATTATATGTAATAGTTGAATCCAAAGACCATTCATCCGGGTCTTCATCTTCTCCTGGATAGGAAAGCAGTTCAACTTCACCATCATCAAAATTCTCAATTATCTCTTCTCGTGAGTTGAAAACCCCAAAAAGATTATTTGAAATACAAAGGGTAAAAACAAGGCTGATTAATATAAATAATTTCTTTTTATTATTCATTTTTTAGTTCCTTATATTTGTAGAAATTTAACAACTATTTTAAAAGTAAACATTTCTTCACATCAATAACTTTATCGCCAATTTGCAATCTATAAAAATAAATACCTGAACTTACTTGGTTGCCATTTTCATCTTTCCCATCCCATTCAGTTGTAGTCATTTGTCCCCGAGTAAATCGGGGATTGTCATTTGTCATTGGTATTAATGTCTTTACAAGTTGTCCTTTTATATTATAAATTTTTATCTGTGAGAATCTGTGTAAATCTGTGGCTATATTAAAAGATATTGTGGTTGAAGTACTAAAAGGATTCGGGAAGTTCTGATTCAATTTTGTAGATATATCAAGAACATCATCAACACCTGATCCTATTATAGTAAGTGTAACCGGAATAGTAATTGTACCCACATCTGGATCAGAAGTAAATATAATATCAGCTGTTAAGACTGTTCCTGGGGTCTGTCCATAGCTATACATTGTAAGTGGCCAATCATAACTTTGTCCTGCTTCTATTATACCTTGCATTGGAGGTGGAGGAGGTGGCCAATAACCAAGATCATAACCAAACAGTATATCAGGTGAACCTTGAGCTAATCCTCCAAGCACCCATGTTCCTACCACAACATCTCCTGATGTAAACAAGCCACCAGCTATTGTGCCAAGAAAGTCACCACTTACACTGTGACTTACTCCTGTCAATGTCAGGGTGTTCAAATTATACTGCTCTACCTGACATCCATCTCCAGTTGAAGTACCTGTGAAAATCCAAAGATATGGTCCACTAGGTGTTATATTATCATAAGCAGAACCATACATACTTGGTGGTGCATAGATGGTATTAAGCACATTACCTGACCTATCTACAAGTTTAATATCTGAATTCCAGTTATTTACCCAGAATGCATCATACTGCTCATCATAAGCTATTGATCTTACTACTACTGGTGAATTTATTGTGCCTTGTAGATTTCCATCTTCATCAAACGAGTATATCGTATTTTCTGCATTCGAACCATAGAAATATTCTCCATCAAATGCCATATCTCTTAAGCCTGCCGGTCCTTGTATCCATGTCGGTTCCCAACTGCTAATATAGTTGCCATTTACATCAAACTTGAATACATTCCTGCTTGAATGACCCCACTCTGATACTAAGAAATATCCATTGCCAAATTCTGCGCCTGCTATGCCTATCCCTCCAGAAGGAGTATCTACATCATACGCAAATAGAATATCCCATGTATCCTTTGCAGGTGTATAATTTGAAGTTGTTTGATAAGGACATTCCTCTGCATAACTTGGACAATCAATTGGAGCATTACATAATTTTATTTTTTCTTTGTAGAAAGATGCACTTATGAAATTCTGGATAGCTCTTTTTAATAACTCTGGATATCCAATATGTGCATACCAATGTAGTGGTCCATCACCATCATTGCTAATTGTAAGGTATACTGTAAGTTGGGTATTTGGAATCATACTTGTATCTATATAAGTAGGATATATTGACATTGTAGGTGCAGTCATTATCATATCCAATATAGTTGTTTGATTAGGAAGGATTTCAACATCTTCTTCAACCATAACATTATAGTGTTCTAATTCAAAAGTAATATCATATGTTCCAGTCATCATGGTGTCTATGGAATATTCACCATTTGGGTTTGTATATACAAGATAATTTGCGAAAATTGATTCAGTACTTACAGCAACAGAATCAAGAGGGTTTCCG
>JAGMCF010000078.1 GCA_023129415.1 Candidatus Cloacimonadota bacterium | reverse complement strand
TGAATTGGTGAATTGGTGAATTAGTAAAAAATTTTAAATCTGCAAATTTAAGGGGTTTTCTATGTATGATATAAGAAAATTAGATGTCTATAATATGGCTCTTGACTTTTCAAACGAGATTTGGGAAATATGTAGTGAATGGGATTGGTTCCCCGAGAAAACAATAGGTTCTCAACTTGTTCAATCAGCTGATTCTATTTCTGCCAATATATCTGAAGGATTTGGAAGATACTTCTATAAAGAAAACCTAAAATTCTGCTATTATGCTAGAGGTTCGTTAGAAGAGACTAAATATTGGATACAAAAAGCTTATAACCGAAATCTAATTAAAGAAAAAGAAAAACAAAAAATTGAATCCTTTTTAAATGAATTTCCGATAAAATTTAATACTTATATCAAAAAAATTAAAGAATACAAGGATAAGGAGTAAGTTAGTGAATTGGTAAACTGGATATCAATTAACTAATTTACAAGTTTACTAATTTACAAGTTTACTATCTGAGGTAAAACTATGAGAAAATTATTTATCAAATGTCCGGGTTGCAAAACCACCCATTTTATCAATTTTTATGTAAAGAAACAATTTGTTTGTCCTGAATGCAATTATCATTTAGGTCTTACGCCAAATGAGAGGATTAAATTCCTAACTAAAACCAGAAGCTTTCACGAACAATTTAAAAATTTAAAATCTGTTGATCCATTGGAATTTGTTAGTTATAAAGAAAAATTAAAGGTTGCATATAAAAAAAGTAAATCTAAATCTGCTGTAAAAATAGGGATAGCAAAAATTGGAAAATATCCCATAGTTATCGCAATATTAGACCAAAATTTTATGATGGGCAGCATGGGAGCAGTTGTAGGGGAAAAGGTCACTCGTGCTATTGAGCTTGCATTAAAAGAGAAAATTCCTTTAATAATTATCTCTGCTTCAGGTGGTGCAAGAATGCAGGAAGGGGTTATCTCTCTGATGCAGCTGGCAAAAACAAGCGCAGCATTAAAACGCTTAGATAATGAAGGTTTACTCTTTATCTCTATACTGACCCATCCGACAACAGGTGGAGTAAGCGCGTCTTTTGCATTTTTGGGTGATATTATTATTGCTGAACCAAATGCTCTTATTGGATTCGCCGGTCCTCGAGTAATTCAACAGACTATTGGAGAAAAGCTGCCAAAAGGATTCCAGAGATCTGAATTCCTATTACTACACGGAATGATAGACTTTATTTGTAATCGTTCAATTTTGAAAAGCACTCTTGAAAAAATTCTTAAAATTCACCTATCTACCAAACCAAAACTCTCACCAGTTTCTACTTCAGAAGAACCTCCGTCAGGTATGAATGTAATGGAGACCACTACTCCAAGACACCCAATTATGGAAACCCTTGCATTGGCAAGACATATCCAGCGTCCAACAACCCTTGATTTTATCAATCTGATTTTCGATGATTTTATTGAACTTCATGGCGATAGATTTTTTGCTGATGATAAAGCAATGGTCGGCGGTATCGCCCTTTTTGAAGGAATTCCTATTACAGTGATAGGACAGCAAAAAGGGAAAAATACTAAAGAAAACATATATCGTCACTTTGGTATGGCTCATCCAGAAGGTTATAGAAAAGCACTTCGTTTAATGAAGCAGGCTGAAAAATTCAATCGCCCAATAATAAATTTGATTGATACACCAGGAGCATATCCGGGCATTGGAGCAGAAGAGCGTGGACAAGCAGAAGCAATTGCTGTAAATCTTAGGGAAATGTCTGGTCTTCAGGTGCCAATTATAAGTGTCATAACTGGAGAAGGTGGTTCTGGTGGGGCTTTAGGACTCGGAGTTACAGATAAAATTTTAATGTTGGAAAACGCAATATATTCTGTAATTTCACCAGAAGGTTGTGCGTCAATTTTATGGAAAGACCCTAAAAAATCCAAGGAAGCTGCTGAAGCTCTAAAAATTTCCGCATTTGACTTGTTAAAGTTAGGCTTAATTGATGAAATAATTTCCGAACCTGAACAAGGTGCACATACTGATATTGAAAAAACCGCTAATTCAGTAAAGGCAGCAATACATCTACATTTAAGAGAACTTCTAAAATTAGAACCTGAAGAACTTATCGAAAACCGTTATAAAAAATATCGTAAGATAAAATTCTATGATGAATAAATTAAAATTTCTAATTTCTCCCGACCTGTCGGGACTAAATTCTAAATAATTACAAAGAACAAATGACAAAAATACAAAAATATAATTTAATAAAACTAAATATTATCTAATTTTGAAACTATTAAATTTGAATTTTGATATTATTTAGTGTATGTCCGTAATGGTTGTATGTCTTCAACCATTGCGAAGGTCTTCAACCATTCGCAAGGTTTTCAGATTTTACGGACAGACACTAGTTAGTCCCAGATTAAATCGGGGATAGGAATTAGAACTTCGGATTTTACTAGTTATGTATAAAATCATTTTAAATCCATTTGCCGGTAAAGGCAAAGCATTTCGCTCAATTCGTAAAATTGAAAAATATCTCCAAAAGCATTATATGGAATATGATATGGCTATTACTGATTCTCCAAAGCAAGCAACAGATTTCGCTTTTGAAACTGCAAATCAGGGAATTGAATACATTATTGTAGTTGGTGGAGATGGTACTATTAATGAAGTTTTGAACGGCATAATGAAGTCAGATAATTCTGACAAAGTCAAACTTGGGATTATCCCTGTAGGTGGGGGAAACGATTTCATTAAAAATATTGATTATCCAAAAAAATTAGAAAAACAGATAAAACTGCTGAGAAGAAGAATCACGCAAAAAATTGATGTCGGTCAAGTTGAAAACTATTATTTTATCAACACTCTTGGCATTGGGTTTGATGCTCAGGTAGCAATAACTTATTCAAAAAGTAAAACATTGGATGGTTCTGCCGGTTATATGAAGGCAGTTATGAAAACTCTTATAAAATGTAAAAGCTATCCTGTGGAAATAGAAGTAAACGACATTTCAATCAAAGGAGATAAACTTTTTGTTTCCGTTGGGAATGGTAAATGTTGCGGAGGCAAATTTCATCTCACTCCCGATGCAAAAATTGATGATGGCGTTTTTGACTTCTGCATAATTGATAAACTAACTCGGAGAGAAATAATAAAATTTCTCCCAAAAGTTATTAAAGGAAAACATGTGAACCTTCCAATGGTTACAATGCTAAATGGTAAAGAAATTATTGTAAAATCAAATGAAGATTTACCTGTTTATTTGGATGGTGAAATTCCTGATTTGAAAGATAAAAAAAACATTTATATAAAAATAATTCCAAAAAAGTTAAATTTAATTGTGCAATAAATAAATCTTGGGTAGGAGATGATATAAATAGCACGCAGAAAAACGCCGATAAAAGTTTGATTTTCACTGATTACTGAATTTATATTTTATGAAAATAAATATTCATTTTATCTGCATTTATCAGCAAAATCAGTGTTCTTCTGCGTCGAATTAAATTCATAGGAGAAACGATGAAGTATATTAAAACAGCATCAGTACTGTTTCTTATCTTTTCAGTATTTATTGTAAGTTGCACCAGTCCAACAAGTAGTGAGAAAGGTAAGATAATTGGAACTATACACATGTTTGACGAACCTGCAGATAGTGCAAAAGTAAAATTACTTGAAAAAGAAGAAAAGGGATTCATAATAATTGATTCAACTTTTACAAATAATTCTGGATATTTTGAGTTTAAAAAGATTTCTTCTGGAAATTACAAAATTCACGCTTCCAAAATAGACACGAGTTTAGGATTCCCCTGGGATAAATATACAGATGAATTCTACTATAATGGGAAAGATACTTATGATGTTGGTATTATTGAATTAGAAAGTATTGTTAATAAACCAGCATTATATCTTTATCCGGAAGAAGATTCTCAATTTCAGGTCAAACTAATTTTGAATAATAGCACACAAATTACTGAAAGTATCCCGGAATACAATTCAGGTTGGGATGTATTTGTAGAAAAATCTGGCAGAATAGATGATAAATATGATTATCTCTTTTATGAAGCTTCTATAAAGATAATGCCATCCCGACAAGTTGGGACTGGCTGGTGCATCTCTCAAAAAAATCTAAAAACTAAACTTAATGATTTGCTTTTGGAAATTGGATTAAACCAGCAAGAGACAAATGAATTTTTGGATTATTGGCTGAACAGACTGAAAGATTACAAATATTATAAAATCTATCCTTTTGTTAATCAGCAGTTGGATGAATTCGTGGAAATATATATAACTCCTCAGCCCCAAACAATCTTTAGAATTTGGTTCTTCTTTCAAGGTTGTGAGAAGTTTGTGAAATTATCTTCTCCTCAAATAAACGATTTCATCCGAGAAGGAACAACAGTCATTGAATGGGGTGGGGTGCTGTTGAATTAAAATTAAATTATTATATACAGCAAAAAATTAGACCTTCAAGGTTTTTAAAATCTTGAAGGTCTTTTATTTTATAAATCTTTGCGAAGCTTAACAACCTTCGCAAAGCTAAAACTACTTCTGAAAATCCTGTAACTTCTTTTTAAACCTCTTCATCATATATGAAGATGAAATAAAAATATTATCCTTATTACTTGCTTTAATATAAACTTCCCTATCATCCTTTTTAATAAATTTTAAATTATATCCAGTTCCATTAATAAGAGTAACAACGACAGTTTCATCAGGTTTATCCCAGTTTACATCAACAGGTTCATCTTGAAATTTTGTAGTTCCCATTGGCGAGAAAGCATTTAAAATTGATGATAACTTTGAAGGCTCCACCTCAATCTCGTTGTCATCCTGTCTTACAAACCATACTGTATCAACAAATGTGAAATAAATGGTTGTATCACTATAACTCACTTCAATATAATCTATCTCATCTTTAGGTATATCTACAATAACTTTATCGCGCCATTGATCAACCTTTTTATTAAAAATGTGAGATAGATTGCCTGCAACAGAATATACTTTATCAGATTCAGATTCCCGTAAAAATGTGTGAGAATAATTCTGGTCAGATTTGCCAACAATAAAATCTAAAACCAGATTATCCTCTTTAAAGATCTGAACTTGTGTGCCGGTTGAATCCACCTGAAATTTACTTTGCTTTTCAGGATTTTCTGAGATTATGCCTTCAAACTTCATATCATTCATTGTCTCAAGAAACTTTTCCATAATTCTCATATCTGCAAGATAAAACATTGGTTCTTTTATAAACCATTTATCATCAATTTTTTCAAGAGTAACATCCTTTTCTGTTTCCGGGGCATTAATATTTATTTTTGTGATTCCTAAAGTATCAAATTTTGCGAACCCACTTTTTTTTTCTCGTTCCAATTTTGGACTGAAACCTTTTCCAAATATATAAATTAATACTAATATTACTAAAATTAGAACAAGCCATATAGTTTGTTTTTTCATATGAAAATCCCTTCGCCACAAAGGTTCATCCTTCGCAGTAGCAGTCCTACTGCTACGGAGAATGGGCACAAAGACACAAAGAAAAAAATTAAAAACATGATTAATTCAACAACTCTAATGTAATTTTCATGCTCCTTTGCCTGCCCCGTTAAATCTCTTTTCCCATTTAATGGGGTGTCCCGATAAATCGGGACATGAGTGTTTCATTAGAAATATCTCCCTATTCTCGCATATCTGATTTTTTTAATCCTCCAGGCAATAAATCCTATGAGAGTTACCAATATAGGTGGCAATAATACAGCTATCCATTTAATCGTATTCTTTGCTCCTCCAGATATTTCTTTTAATTTTTGTGCAATAATATTTTTTGAACGAATACTAATTAATCCTGTTTCTTGCGCCATCCAGTCAATTGAATTTGCAAAGAATAAGGCATTGCTCTGATTTAAATAATCGTCTTTTACGAAATCGGCATCACCTACAACCAAAATTCTACTTTCTAAACCTTCTTCTAAGTATAATGATGTATCAATGTTATCAGGTAGTTCTTTGTTTCTAAACCAACTTTTGAACTTACCTAAAAATAATGAAGCTAATAGAATATCTTTCTTATTATACTGTGATTGCGGGATTGGTGGTTGTATTGCAATATTTAATCTACCTTTCTGAATCCCAGCACGATTAGATGATTTTGCAAGAGAAATAACTTCTAAAGTATCTTCCTCAGCAAAAGATGTATTTATTGAGCTTGCAAAGATAAGTGTTATCGCATTCAAATCTTTTACAATCATATTATCTTTATTAAAATTACTAACATTAATAAGGAATGGATATTTCATAAAACTTATATGATAGCCCATACCAATCGGCTGACGAACTTGAATGGTTGAAGCTCTTGAATCAAATACCAGATCTCTTTCAACATTAAATCCATAATTTTTAAACCAGTCATTCATATCGTTTTTATAAAATTCAGCTTTGGATGTGTTTGGGTCAGCATTAATATTATCAATAAGAAAAATTACATGGTTACCTTGCATAATAAATTGGTCAATAAGATATTTTTCATCATCTGGAATAACTTCTTTTGATCCGGGAATAACCAACACAGCGAGATCATTTAAAGCATACTCATCTTCCTCTAAATTAATTGACTTAAGCTGATAATTCTCCTGGAGCTGCCTTTGAATACCTGTTAATTCTTTCTCAAAAGAGAGCTCACCGTGTCCTTGCAGAAATCCAATTATTGGTAAATCTTTGTGTATAAGTCTATTTATTTTTGATGAAACTTCATATTCCAAATTTTCTGTGCTTTGCACAATTGGAATTACTTCTGTTCTATCTTCATAAAGGAATACTAACCCCATAACAACTCTTTTAATTACCATTTCATCTTTTTCAATTGCATTAACCTGAACTTCAGGGATACCAAAACTTCGTGCATCTTGAACAAACTTTGTTTTGTCACCAGCGGAAACAAATTCAAATTGAAAGTAACGATTAGCAAATGCTTTATACTCTTCTAATTTGTCTCTTACATCCCGAGCAAGGTTATTGTAGGGATAAGGAATATTGTTAGTGAAAAAAGCTTTTATTGTAAATTTATCATCCAGATTTTTTACTAAATT
This sequence comes from Candidatus Cloacimonadota bacterium, assembly GCA_023129415.1. Classification (GTDB taxonomy): domain Bacteria; phylum Cloacimonadota; class Cloacimonadia; order JGIOTU-2; family JGIOTU-2; genus JAGMCF01. Next base: position 17,308 of record JAGMCF010000078.1, on the reverse strand, counting down.
TTTACTATAATCTGAAATTGAATATCTCTTATCTCTTGTAAGGTCCAATCGAGTAAAAAGATGAATAGCTATTAGATTCAAAACAACTATTATTGCTACAATTAATGTAATCCTAACTGATTTGCCTTGAGTAATATCTTTTGTTCGGGATTTACTAATATTTGCCATATACAGTCTCCATTATGAGCCGGAGGCTCATCAGCCTCAGGCTGAAAGATACTTTCTTTTATAAAGTGATTTACACGCAAAAAATAAGAATATAAAAACTATTGAAAGGTAGTAAATGATGTCTCGTGAATCGATTACACCTCTTGCAATATTCTGGAAATGAAAATCTATACTTATATATTGTAAAATCGAACCTAACCATATTGGAATAAAATATAAAAATTTATCTAAAAGAAAAAGAATTATTATAATAAAAAACGAAATTATAAATGCAACTATCTGATTTTGAGAAATAGTGCTGCTAAAAATCCCAATAGCGGAATATGCAGCTCCCATTAATATAAGTCCTATATATCCTGCTAGAATGATACCTCCATCAGGAGAACCAAGTATTGCCAGAATAATAACATATACCAATGTAGATAAAATTGCTGCAACCAACAATACTAATGATGCAAAGAATTTACCGAGCACAATCTGAGTTTCTGTAACAGGTGTTGTGCAAAGGAGCTCAATCGTTCCGGAGCGTTTCTCTTCTGCAATTGTTCTCATTGTAATTGCTGGAATAAAAAATATAAAGATCAATGGAACAACTGAAAAAATATTTCTCATAGTAGCTTCATTTACTAAGAAAAGGTTTGTGCCAAAAAACCAACCTGTAATCAACAAGAAAAATGAGATTAGAATGTATGCAACTGGGGAGTAAAAATATGACCTGATCTCTTTATGAGAAATTGCTGATATATTACTCATTTGTTATCCTCCACTTATGGATTATTTTGCCACGAATTCACCCCGTGAAATCCTGCATAGCAGGAATCCCTATATATCGGGATTATTTCACAGGGCAGGCACGAACTGGCACGAACTTTCTTATTATTATTTAGAGTCTGTCCGTAAACTCAAATCCTTGCGAATGGGCAAAGACCTTCGCAATGGTTGATTCGCTCTACAAAACCATTCCGAAGGTTTGCAACCATTCAGAAGGTCTAAAAAACGACTTTACGGACAGACACTAATTAGTCTCCTCCCCTTTTTCTGTAAGCTGTCTGAAAATATCTTCTAAACTGTATTGTTCTGCTCTCATTTCAAAAAGTATCCATTCCTTAGATTTTATGAAATTGTATAAATCTGGTCGTATATCCTTATCTTTTGAGAAATTCACATAAAATTTGTATAAACTATCTTCCCCGCCTGCCAAAGCTTGGCGGGCAGGTTGTTCATAAAGCTGAACATTATCAATATCAGGTAAAGATTCAAATTCTTCAATAAGCATCTTCGTATCTGCTTGTATTTCGAAATAGACACGATTCTGATTATGAAAGGAATTTTGTATTTCAGTAAGAGGTCCATCAGCAACAATTTTCCCTTTATCAATAATAATCACTCTATCACAAGTGGCTTCTACTTCTCTTAGAATATGTGTTGAGATAAGCACAGTTTTTTCTTTGCCCAATCGCTTTATAAGTTCTCGAATTTCTGCAATTTGATTTGGATCAAGACCGGATGTAGGCTCGTCTAAGATAAGTATTTCTGGATTATGAATCATAGCACCAGCCAGACCAACTCTTTGCCTGAACCCTTTTGATAGTTCACCTATCTCCTGATGAACTACATCCTTAAGACCACAGGTTTGAATCATTTCTTTTATTCTTTTGTTAATAATATTCTTTTGTATGTCTCTCAATTCAGCAACAAATTTAAGAAAGTCAATAACATTCATTTCACCATACAACGGACAGCCTTCGGGTAAATAACCAATCTTCTTTCGTATCTGGATAGAATTCTGATAAATATTCAAATCATCAATGTATATATTACCAGAATTAGGTGGCATAAAGCATGTCATAATTTTCAAAGTAGTGGTTTTCCCAGCTCCATTTGGACCTAAAAATCCGACTATCTCACCTTTTGGAATTGTGAAAGAAATATTATCTAAGGCTCTTAACTGACCATAATCTTTTGTTAGATTTTGAACTTGAATCATAAACTTTATTACTCCTTTAAATTAAATATTATCATTAATCTTAAGTTGGGTCATCTCTTTTTAAATAGAGAACAAACAAGTCAAGATTTTTATAAATCTTGACACAAAATTCAAAATCTAAATCCAAACAACTTATGAAAAGAAAAATTTGATTTTTTTCTAATCAGGTAAGAAAAAATCATTTATACGAAAAAGTATTCATGACTAAATTAAAATTATGAAGTGTTAAAGAAATTATTTAATGAGCGCTAATCAAACTCCCCAATTATATGCTATTTATAATATACTCCTTAAAAAATTTGGTCCACAGCATTGGTGGCCCGGTGAATCAAAAGAAGAGATAATTATTGGTGCAATTCTTACACAAAATACTAATTGGAAAAATGTGGAGAAATCAATATATAACTTAAAATCAAACAATCTAATTGATCTCTCTCGGCTTGATGAAATAGATGAACAGAAATTAGCTGAAATCATCCATTCCTCAGGATATTATAAACAAAAAGCAAAAAGATTGAAACTTGTGGCTGAATTCTTTAAAAAAAATCCTATTTCAACTCTTGAAAATTGTTCAACTGGAGAGCTTAGAGAAACACTACTTTCTGTAAATGGAATCGGTGCAGAAACTGCGGACTCAATTCTGCTATATGCTTTCAATAGACCAATATTTGTAATTGATGCATATACAAAAAGAATATTTAATAGATTAGGATTTTGGAATGAAAAAATTTCCTACAAAGATGCACAAGACCTTTTCATGAATAATCTTAATCCATCCGATGGATTCGCCTCTGGCGGAGATGTAAATCTTTTTAATGAATACCATGCTTTACTTGTAAAATTGGGCAAGGATATTTGTAAAAAAACCCCATTATGCCCACAGTGTCCATTAAAAAGTGTATGTGTAAGTGATACCAATTATTAGACAAAAAATTTATTAGGAAGACAAATTCTAAATGGAATCAACATATAATAAAAAGAATCTAAAAAAAAGGCATATATTTATTGTTTCTGATGCAACTGGTTCCACCTGTGAAATGGTTGTAAAAGCAGCTCTCAGTCAATTTAAAACCACAAATATAATTCTTCATACGATGAGATATGTTCTTACAGAATCAGAAGTTAAAGAAGTTGTCGCAGAAGCAATGGTAGTTGATGGTATCATTGCTTATACCTTGGTTTCACCTGAGTTATGCGATATTATGAATGATGAAGGCAGAAAATCTGCTGTGCCTACAATTGATGTACTTGGTCCGTTATTAAGTAGATTTACAGATTATCTTGAGATTTCACCAATGGCAATACCGGGTCTATTTAAGCATTTAGATAAGGCATATTTCCAACGGATTGAGTGTATTGATTTTGCTGTTAAACATGATGATGGAAGAAAAATCGAAGATGTCGCAAAAGCTGAACTGGTTTTAGTGGGTCCGAGCAGAACCTCAAAAACACCTATAAGTATTTACCTTGCTTATAGAGATTATTTAGTGGCTAATGTGCCGATTATTCAAGGAATAGAACCCCCAACAGAACTTTTTGAAATTGATCCAAAAAATGTAATTGGACTCTTTGTTTCTCCTAATCGTTTAAAAACTATCAGGGAAGTGCGTGCAACTCGGTATCCACATATTGATCTTTCAGAATACATTAATTTAGGAAATATTCAGTTAGAAATTACAAGATGTATGAAATTATATATAAAGCATAAATGGAATATAGTAGATGTAACTGCAAAATCTATTGAAGAGGCTGCAACTGAAATTATGAGACTATTTGGTAAGAGAAAAGTTGACAATACATTACTATCTGATAGATACTAACTTAATGATAAATAAATTTTTAAAATTATTAGCAATTTTTTTTCTTTCAATAATAATTTTTTCTTGCTCTTCCAGGTTTGAGAAAGATCAAAGAATTGCTCAAGAAGAATATACTCAAAGGACCGCATATTTAGTAAAAGAACAGTTTGATTCCCTTTCTATAATCCTTTTAAATAGTTTGAAAAAACAGAATGATGTTAACAAGAAAACTTTTGAACATTTAACATTAAAATACAATGAAATTTCAGCTCTAATATTGCAGAATCCTGATGGTAAAATTATTAAAATCTTTCCAAAAGATTTTTCAGTTTCTGAAATTAAATCACTTATCATTAACAACCAAATTATTAACACACTTGTTAAAAATAAAAATATTAAGATATCTCCAAATATTCTAGAAAATGATGGTAAATACTTGTGTTTATTAATACCAATACATGATAAAAATCAAAATTTGGAAAATATTATATCTATACTATTGAATAGCAAAACCTTTTTTAAACCAATTGAGAAAAAATCTTTTTTCCCTTGCCCTTATTCACTTGGCATAATCAATGAGAATAAGACTATATTGTATAATTCTAATTATGATATAATTGGTTTAGATTTTACATTCGGAGATAAAGCTTATCCTATTATACCCTTGAAAGAACTTTTTAAAAAAATGATGGAAAATGATTCAGACTATTATATTACTAGTTCTTTAAATAAAGATTACAAAACAGAAAAGCTTTTCACATGGTTTTCGATTTCAATTTTAGATTCAAAATTATGGGTATCATTAACCAGAGATATTCGGAAAAGTTCAAAAAAGAAATCCACAGATGCATATCTGCTTTCCACTTTGCGAAGTTATGCTGTAAAAGATACTCTGATAGATGCAATCCTTGATAATGAGTTAAAAACTATTAAAGGAATATTAACAGATATTTATCAGTTAAATCCTGAGATTTATGCTGTCCAATTCGCTGATAGAAAAGGCATAGTAGTTAGTGGATGGCCTCCGGAAAATAGTTCTATTGGTTATTTTTATAAAATGAAGAAAAGCGAAAATTTTGATAATGCATTAAAAACTATATTAATTGATAAAGAAGAAAAAATAATAACTTCCCCCTTACTTGAAGGAGGCTTAGGCAAATTCATACTTATACCTATTATTATTGATGATGAGATAATTGGAGTATTATATTCTATAGAATCAGGAGGGAGGTCAATTGCTGAAAATAAAAAAAGTTGAAACAAGAAAAGACTGGAAAAATTTTGTAAATTTACCATATAAAATCTATAAGGATAATAAATATTGGGTTCCTCCTTTTAAAAAGGAGATAATATTTAAGTTAGATGATAAACAACATCCATTTTGGGAACATGCAAAAAGAGAGGTGTTTTTAGCAGAAACGGATAGTCAAACTGTTGGTAGGATTGCTGCAATAATTGATTACAATTATAATCAACTTTGGAATGAAAAGATGGGAGCTTTTGGTTTTTTTGAAGTGATAAATGATTATGAAGTTGTTTCTGCATTATTTGATAAAGCATATAGTTGGCTAAAAGAAAATGGTATGAACAATATGCGTGGACCTCTTAGCCCATCTCAAAATGATGAATGTGGCTTTCTCCTTGATGGTTATGATTCTTCCCCTGTTTTGATGATGCCATATAATCCGTCATATTATCTTGAATTTACAGAAAGGTATGGATTTAAAAAAGCTAAAGACCTTTTTGCATTCTACAAAGCCCACGACGATAAACCCTCAAAGCAAATTGAAATAATGGTTAAGAGATTACTCCAAAACCCAAAAATCTCAACCCGCCCTTTGAATATGAAAAATCTCGAGGAAGATACAAAATTAATTAAAGAATTGTATAACGAGAGCTGGATTAAAAACTGGGGCTTCGCACCTATGACTGAAAAAGAATTTGATCTTATGGTAAAGGAACTTAAAAAAATTGTCGACCCGGATTTAATCTGGTTTGCATTTTATAAAGGAAAACCTGCAGGAATAGCGATTACCTTGCCAGACTATAATATCGTATTCAAAAAATTAAAAGGTAAGATCGGATTTATAGGTTTATTGAAATTTTTATATTATCGTAAGAAAATTACTGGTTCAAGAGCCCTTGTATTTGGTTTTAAAAAAGAATATCGAAGATTAGGTTTACCTGCTTTGCTTTATTACGAAACTGAAAAGGCTGGTATTAAACATGGATATAAGTGGTGCGAACTTTCATGGAATTTAGAGGATAATGTCCTCATCAATCAATTTGATGAAAAGGTTGGGGGGAGTCTATATAAGAAATATCGTATTTATGAAAAAGTAATTAGTTAGAAGCAAAAAATGAAAAACTTGACAAAACAATTTGAAAATTTGAATATTATTTTTAGGATTTCAAAAGTCCTCATTCACAAGATAGTAAGCTGAAAAAGTTAATGTCCTTAATAGGTGAACTCCACAATTCTTTTATGAAGTTCATAAAAGATGTTTACCCCATTAGATGTCTGTTATTCATTAACCTTTTTTGCTATGGGATAACATTCTATATCCAAACGGATAAACATCACCCCAAGATATCAGAGATATCTAACAGGGTTAATTTCATTGATAGGCATTCATCCAGATGAAATATGATGAATAATTTATATTAACAAAAAAGTAGATTTAAAAAAAGCAATCCACCAGCCCCGAAATCCCAATGTATCGGGGATAAATTGGGTCTGGCGGATAAGGAGGAAAAGATGAAAAAGATAATAAGCATACTAATATTTACACTTATCTTTACCTGTGTAAGTTTTGCAGCTAGTATCACAAAAACCTATTATTTTGATGAACCAGTATTAACTCCTGATAATATTTTTACTCGAATAGAAATTACCGAGGGAGTTGTAGTAGGAACCCCCGGATACCCTGCACTTCCATATAGAGGAATAAGTTTATTGATTCCACAGAATGAAAATATAACAAATGTTCTTATCGAAAAAGGTAACGAAATTTACTTGGGTGGACACATTGTATATCCTATTCAAAGACCAGTACCTTTAAGTGACACAACAGATGTGGGCTTTACTGAACCTGATCCAGATATTTATGGGAGTTCAGAACCATTTCCAGCAAAGCAGAATACAGATTTTAGAACCCATTACCTTGCTGGGTATTCAATAGGCTCTCTTGCAATTACACCTTTTAGTTACATACCTGTGACTGGTGAGTTATACTATTTCGAGTCAATAACTGTTACTGTAGAGACAGCTTTTAATGAAGCAGCTGAAACAGCTGCTAATAATTTCTTATTTGAGAATGATCCGGTAATCGACTCCCGTTTACAAATACTTGTTGAAAATTATGAGGATAAGGATACATTCTATAATCCAACGAGAACAAGACCTAATGATGAGTATCGTTATACTATTGTGACCGCTGCAGCCTATGTAGATGATTTTCAACCACTGGCAGATTTCCATGCCCAACAAGGTTATCTTACAGAAATCGTGCTCATTGAAGATATTCTGTCATCATATGGTGGTGTAGATGATGCTGATAAACTTAGAAATTATTTCAAATATGAGGATGCCCAAGATCCTTTTAAGTATGTATTGCTCGGCGGTGACACGAATATAATACCTTATAGAGGGCTCTACGGAATAGTCAATGCGGGAATGCCTGGGGAAAAAATTGATTATAACATCCCTGCAGATATGTACTATGCATGTCTGACTGGAACTTCTGCACCAGGTGGTGGCCCAGATTGGAATAATGATAATGATGATATGTGGGGTGAGCCAGATGAAGCTGATCTCCTAGCAGAATTCTACATTGCACGTATTTGTTTTAATTCTCACATAGAAATTGATTATTTCATAAATAAAACAATCACGTATTCAGAAACACCTGTGCTTGATGAATTGCAGTCTGCTTTATTGGTCGGAGAGCTTCTCTGTGCACCACCCTTTGGCACACTTACCTATGGTGGCTGGTATATGGATGAACTTATTGGATTTTGTGATACCCACTATCCAACAACAGGAATTCCCACAACCTGGAATATATCAAAATTATATGAGGAAGAGTTTGATTGGACTCTCGATGATATAACGGATTCTCTTAGTCAGGGCCCCAATCTGCTTAATCATATGGGACACAGTAATGTGCAATTTTGTATGAATATTCATAATTATGATCTCACAACCTTAAATATCACTAATAACGGTGAGAATCATAACTTTATAAATGGTTACACACAAGGATGCTATGCCGGTTCTTTTGATAATAGAACTCCAAATGGAAACCACCCTGGCGATTGTTTTGCAGAAAAGATTACCACAATGGAAACGGGAGCAGTTACATTTGTCGCTAATAGTCGTTACGGATGGTATAGACGTGGTAGCACAAATGGTCCATCACAGAGATTCCATCGTCACTGGATGGATACTTTTTTTGGCGATAATATCTTTTCAATTGCTGCTGCAAATCAGATTTCAAAGGAGAAAGTGATTCCATGGATGAGCGCGGTAAAGCGATGGTGCTATTATGAATTAAATGTATTTGGAGATCCCGCTGTTGAACTATTGACTGAACCCCCCTACCCAACAGTAATAATAAGTGGGTATGTCCATGATGAATATGAGAACAGAATTCATAATGTTAAGATGAATTTCAGCAATGGAATGTATGTCATGACGGATATCTCTGGCTACTATAGTAAACAAGTAATAGAAGGATGGAGTGGCATGGTAACCCCTGAGAAAGGGGGTTATGAATTTGATCCACCTTTTCGAGAATATGTCGAGATTCAGACAGATTATTTTAATCAAAACTATATTGGTCATATATACCAAGGAATAGAAGGAATAATTGCTCTTTCTGGCAGTAGTGGCAATATTAAAGATGTAAAGGTTGGAACTGGTGGACAAATTGTTTACCCTAATTCGGAAGGTATTTATTTAATTCCACTCTCGGTAGGTGAGTATAATGTCACTGCATATCTATCAGGTTACATGCCCCAAACAATTGAGGATGTAGAGGTGATAGAAGGAGAGATTACTGAGGAAATAGATTTTAATCTAGAAGAAGGATTTGTAATATATGTTAATCAGGATGGAATAGGCGATTATACAACAATACAAGAGGGAATTAATGCTGCAAACGATGGTAATACGGTATTAGTTGCAGATGGTAGTTATACAGGAATAAATAATGTAAATTTAACATGGGATGGTAATGAGAAGCATTTAGTTGTAAAATCAGAGAATGGAACGGAGGATTGTACTATTGATGGCGAAAACCAGGATTCAGGGTTCGATTTTCCTGATGTCAATGTTAATTGTACGCAAGATACTATACAGGGATTTATGTTCATAAATTTTCCCTCTCCAAGTATTTGTGGTGACAACAGTTCCCCTGCAATTATTTTTAATATCTTTGTAAACTGTTATTCATCTGTGGCCATTAAAGGTGAGCAAGAAGTATCTGTAACAAATAATGAAATTATGGAATGCAACTGTGGTATTGAATGCAAATCGCCTGGTTTGATTGCATATAATACGATTGTAAATTGTTCCAACTGTTCAGATAATTATGATGCTAAAGGTGGAGGTATATATGTAACTAAACCTGGTATGGTTATACTGGAAAATCAAATAAATAGTTGCCATTCTAATACAGGTGGCGGAATTTATGCAGGTGATGCTAATGTCTATAATAATATTATAGAAGATTGTACTGTTATCGGATTAGGTGGTGCAGGTATTTATGGTGGCCAGGTAATAAGTGGCAATAATATCAGGAATTGCTCTGCTTATTGTGTAGAGGATGACACGGGTATTTGGGGGGGGTCCGGAGGTGGTATCTTCGTTCAGAATACTGATGCCACAATAAGTAATAATACATTAGAATATAATTACTCAGAAAGTGAAGGAGCAGCGATTAGTCTTGAAGGTGGATCAGGACACCAGATAATAAATAATAATATTAACAATAATACATTATGCTGCGATGAAACCGCAAATGTGCCTGCTTCAGGGATTAGCTGTAACGATTGTGATTATATATTGATTGAAGGCAATGAGATTTGCTATGGTAATTCTTCCCTATCAGAGAGCGCTGCTATTTCTCTTAAATATTGTGATGAATCTATCATTAGAAAAAATTTAGTATGTAATAATACAGATGCGGGTATAGTTGTAGATGTGACTGGCAGTATAGAAATCGTAAATTGCACAATACATAACAACTCAATGAGCGGGATTTGGATTAATGATACTAGTGGCCCAGTATTAATTCGTAATTTGATACTTACAAGTAATGTTGAAGGCGGAATTATAGGTAATGATATTACTGATATCGTATTTTCTGATGTATGGAACAATGGCTACAACGGACAGCAAAACTACATCAATTGCACTCAAGGTGTCGGATGTATTGAACTGGATCCTCTCTTCGAAGACCCAAGCAACAGTGACTATTCCTTAACTTGGAAGATAGAACACCGAAGCCCCTGTATAGACACAGGGGACCCGGAGACCGAATGGGATGCTGACAACACCCCACCTGATATGGGTGCTGTACCTGCAATTCCACACAATTATGATTGCAGAACACTTACTGCTGATAGGTGGAACTGGTTCTCCTTCCCTGTACTGGATACTTTAACAGAATTAGGAACTGATGCATTAAATGTACTTGCACCGATCTTAGACCCTGACATCCTGACAAGTGTTAAAGGTAATGTGAATGGTGGTGAAGTTGAAATTATATGGAATGGATACAATTGGGTAGTTCCACCTGGTATGGAAACCTTCCAAAGTATAGATGGCTATAAGATACAGATGATTACAGATGCAGAATTACCTATTTCAGGTTTCCTTGAAGACCCTGATATAGTTTTTCTTCTTGAAGCAGATAATGAAAATTGGATTGGATATTTCCTGCCATATAGCCAAGCCCCTGAAGATGCTTTTGCTAGTATATGGAATAACCTTACATTTATAAAAGCTGATAGTTGGGCATTTTTATGGGTTGGGGATGAAATCCCTAGAAACCGTTTGGAGACTGTTGATTATGGAAAATTATACATAGTTGGTGTAAAAAGAGATTGTATTTTTACCTGGGGTGATTGGCACCATCCTAAACAACCTTACGAAAGGACAATGCCAGAACTATTCACTTATGAAGAGGAAGCTGATTATATGCCTGTATTCGTTGATAGTACAGAAGCTGTTGCTGGTATAGATGAGATAGGGGTATTTCTTGGAGATGAATGCATCAGTGCCAGCAAAATCGAAGGATTCCCGGTATTTATCCCAGCATACATTGAAGATGAAGATTCTACAGGAAATAAAGATTATAATGAACTTACCTTTCAGGTGGCAAGTTATGGTAAAAGCGGAAAAAGAAGTATCCCTGCTTTTATATATAATGAAACTCAAGATGCTTTTGTAGAAGAACCTATTATCCTTGATGCAAAAAGCTATGCTATAGTAAGATTAGGAACAGGAGAAGGAATAGAATTTCCCAGAGAATTTACCCTATATCAGAACTATCCAAATCCCATAAGAAGTTATACTAAAATTTCATTTATCCCAGCACCAGGAGTGAATAAGTCCGAAATTAAGATTTATAACATCAAAGGACAATTGGTAAACACTATTATAACAACAAATGGTAAATCTCCAATCACAAATGTAATATGGAATGGTAAAGATAAAAATGGAAAGTTCATGGCAAATGGAATATATTTCTATAAATTGACTTCTGGTGATAAATCAGAAATGAAGAAGATGGTCATACTACGCTAAAGCTTCGTATAATAAATCCTCCTTCGTTAATATCCTGCGCTAAAGTTTACACTACGAAGTCCCGATATTCGGGACGAAGTGGTGCTTCGTAGAATAAACCCTGATGCGTTAAAGATAAACAACAAATGGGTAGGTGCAGGTTTTCATCCTGCACCTACTTAAATATATCTTTGCGAAAGTTTGGAACTTTCGCAAAGATAAACTAATGATTTACTATGTGTAAAAAAAAATTTATATTAGTACTTATATCTCTATTATTCTTTTCATCTTCTCTACTTTTTTCAGATACAATTATCGTAGATACAACTGGAACGGGTAATTATAACACTATCCAAGAAGGCATTAATGCAGCTACTGATGGTGATACAGTATTAGTATATCCTGGAACTTATTACGAAAATATAAATTACATTGGCAAAAATATCACTGTTGCAAGCTTATATATCATAACAGAAGCAGATTCTTTTATATATCAAACCATAATTGATGGCAACCAGAATGGGAGTGTTGTTATTTTTGAAAGTGGAGAAGATACAACAGCAGTATTATGTGGATTTACTATTCAGAATGGAAGTGGAACATCTAATCTTGGTAATATTAGGGGTGGTGGTATTTTTGTTAAAAATTCAAATACACAAATAAATAGTTGTATAATTTTTAATAATATAGCTGAAATAGGTGGAGGAATACATTGTAGATATTCTAATATTATATTAGAAAATACAACAATCAGTAATAACCACGCTTTCATGATTGGTGGTGGTATTCATCTTAGAGACAATTCCACTATATATTTTAGCAGTTTAGAACTTTGTAATATTTATAATAATTATGCAGGCATAGGATGCGATATTGATACTTATCAAGTTCCGGAATTAAATTTAATTGTTGACACATTTACAGTGATTAATCCAGATTCATATTTTTTCCACACCCAACCAGAAAATAATTTTACTTGTGATATACTTAATGGATGGCTTGAACCAGTTAATCAGAATTTGTATGTAAGTCAATATGGAGATAACACTAATAGTGGATTAAGTATAAATGAGCCATTAAAATCAATTTCCTGGGCATTAACAAAAATTGTTTCGGACAGTACTCATCCAAATACAATTCATCTGGCTAATGGTGAATATTCTTCTTCTGTAACTAATGAGATGCTTCCACTTAACTGTCGTAGTTATGTCTCTATTATTGGAGAATATGAAGAAAATACTATTCTAGATGGTGAGAATATATCATCCATTATTTGGAGTACATTTGGCGATAACCATCTATCAATTGAAAATCTGACTATTCAGAATGGCTATTCAAATATTGGCGGAGGAATAAGCTTTCAAACAAATTCAAGTCCTATTTTGAAAAATGTTACTTTAAAGAATAATTATGCAGTAAGTGGAGGTGCATTTTATTGTTTATATGATTCAAATCCCATATTCGATAATATAACAATAAAAAATAATATTTCTGATGGAAGTATTTGCAGATTCTATATAAATTGCAATCCAATACTTATTAATTGTCAAATTTTTAACAACATATGTACTGAAGGTGGATCTGGAGGTATCTCTCTATCAATTAATTGTAATATTATACTTATAGACTGCCTAATAACTGAAAACAGTACAGATGATCCTTATCTTGGTTATGGCGGGGGATTATGGTTAGGAAGTGACGATTCTGAATTAATAAATGCTACAATTTGTAGTAATTATGCATCTATATCAGGTGGTGGAATTTATGCTTCTCATAACACATTTATAACAAATTCTATTTTATATAACAATTCTATTAATCAAATTGGCTTAACAGACGATTCGGAATTAACGGTGGCATACTCTGACATAAAGGATGGAGAGGAAGGAATAGGAGGTGCTGGCACAATCCACTGGCTGGAAGGCAACATAGATTCTCTTCCACAATTTGTGGGAGGAGACCCTTTAAGTTATGAGTTAACAGAAGGTTCTCCCTGCATAGATGCTGGCAACCCTGATACCACCGGTTTAAACCTACCTCCTTACGATTTGGCTGGCAATCCAAGAATATACAACGGCATAGTAGATATGGGAGCTTATGAATGGCAGGGAAATGGGGTAGTGGATCCAGAAGATAAATTCTACAAAAAATTATATCTTTTCCAGAATAAGCCGAATCCATTCAGCTCATCTACCACTATAAAATTTATATCTGCTGATTATGAGAGAATACAGGATTATGAATTATCTATCTATAATGCAAAAGGGCAACTTATAAAAACATATAATGGAAAGCAACATAACTTCTGGGTAAAGACAGATATAATCTGGGATGGAACTGATGAAAACGGATGTGAAGTTGCACCTGGTGCATATTTCTATAAATTGGAATATGGAGATAATGCGGTTGTGAGAAAGATGATATTACTTAGCAGGTAAATCGAAATTTTTTACTCCTCAAAACAAGGATTTTTGTTTTAGTTTTACTTTACCAGATTTTTCCAACCCAAAATGCTTGTATGCAATCTCAGTAACTTCTCTTCCTCGTAAGGTTCGTTTTAAAAAACCTTGCTGCACCAAATAGGGTTCGTAAATTTCCTCAATCGTGCCCGGGTCTTCTCCAACTGCCATTGACAGAGTTTTCAAACCAACAGGTCCGCCATTATAATTTTTAATAATGGTTGTAATCAACTTTTTGTCCATATCATCCAACCCTAGTTCATCGACATCAAGCATTTTCAGTGCCTTGTGAGCAATATCTTTTGTGACTCTTCCATCCGCTTTTATTTGAGCATAATCACGAACTCTTCTTAAAAGACGGTTTGCAACACGAGGTGTACCACGAGAGCGTCTTGCAATTTCCATCGCACCATTTTCATTAATCTCAACTTCTAAAATTCGGGCTGACCGTATGACAATTTTAAAGATATCCTCAACTCCATAGTAATCCAGGCGAAGTGTAAGTCCAAACCTGCTTCTAAGTGGAGAAGTTATCAAACCAGCACGAGTTGTAGCACCAATTAATGTAAATGGCTCTAAATTAAGCCGTAAAGACCTTGCACTTGGTCCCTGGTCAATAATAATTTCTAAATTAAAGTCTTCCATTGCTGGATAAAGATACTCCTCAACAATATGGTTTAAACGATGTATTTCATCCAAAAATAGAATATCCTGTTTGCCAAGATTTGTAAGAATTCCAGCAAGATCAGCAGGTTTATCAATTGCAGGTCCTGAACTTGTCTTAATATCTGTATTAAGTTCGTTTGCAATTATATTTGCAAGAGTAGTCTTTCCAAGTCCTGGAGGACCATAAAAAAGGACATGGTCAATAGCTTCGTCGCGCAATTTACCTGCTTTGATAGTTATTGAAAGAATCTCTTTTATCTTTTCCTGCCCAACAAAATCTATTAACCGTTTTGGTCGAAGTGTAGTATCATATTTAATATCCTCTTCAAGTAATTCTGGGGTTGTAATTCTATCGGTCATAAAACCTCTCTAAAAATCATTGAGTCATAACGCTTCGCTGTCATAAAGTCACTTACTCGCTTCTCTCGTGTCATATATACTATTCTTCTCCCCGCGTCCGCGGGGCTCGCTGTCATAGGCACCTTTGGTGCGTCACTAACTCATAATGACAATTTATGACGATTCGCCAATTGGCGAATCATATGACGCTACAAAGTAGCTTATGACTTTTTATTACGCTTTGCTCGTATCATTTGGTTATTGTTCACCTGCTCTTAGTAACTTTCCAATAACCACCTCTATTAGGGCCAATTCGCTGTAATAAACCTTTTTTCTTCAACCTTATTATATATTCCCTTACAGTATTTAGGCTAATATTAAGTTTACTTGCTATCTTATTTCCTGTTATATTTGGATTATTACTTACCTCACTTAATATTCTACTCTCTAAAGCAGTAATAGTTTTTGTGGTGGTTTTTGTGGTGGTTTTTGTGGGGGTTTTTGTGGGGGTATCTACTTCAGATTTTAGTTTCTTTTTAAAAGTTGCAATTCTTTCTCCCATAATTTTCCAATAGCCATTTCTATCTGATCCAACTCGTTGTAATAGTCCTTTCCTCTTCAAACGTTTTAAATATTCTTTTACCGTATCTGAGCTAATATAAAGTTTAGAAGCAATCTTAACTCTTGTTATTTTGGGGTCATTATAAATTTCATTTATTATTTTATCTTCTAAAACCGTAATGGTTTTCTGGGGGGTTATCTGGGGGGATTTCTGGGGGGTATTTACTCTATGTTTTAACTTTCCTTTAAAAGTTGCCGTGAAAAAATCACCTAAATTAAACTCAGGTTCTTCCAATCCAGCTGTTTTCATATCTTCTCTCATACGGCTAATACCAGAGCCTACTTTCTCTACCAAAGGAGTTCTTGCGAAAATGTCTAACAAGAGAGGATTACGTGAGGCACTTTTTTGCCCAAAATATTTCTTGTCAAATATCAAACCGCCAGGATTGGAAATTTCAATAGAATTATCAAAAACATTTATTTGAACATTAGCTCCCTTCTCAAAGTAATCCCTGTGAACAGATGCATTTACAACGGCTTCTCTTAAAACTGGAATAGGAATTGTATATCTTTCTTTACGCCTTACATCCTCAATAATAAATTCAAGCGGAATGTATTGCTTAAGAAAGTTAATTGCATTTTCAATATTGCTGAATATATCCTGATTGAAATCTTTTTTATCAATTATTTTAACCCTTGTATCACCTTTAAATCTAACACAAATTATTTTGGTGTGATAGTAAATATCACTTAGATGTTTTGAAAATAATAAAACACAGGCATTGTTTAGTAAAAAGTTTCTGTCCTCTTCTCTTGCTAAATCCATATTCAGGGGGTGGAATATAAAAAATTTTCCAAGAGTTGGTAGATTATTGTTAGATCTGGAAGCATGCGATTTGCATACTTATTCTGCATAGTTTACTTTATTCCACCCCCTAAATAAAATTTGTTTTGTAGGTAAATACTTTGAAATGCTAGTTACTGTTAAAAAATTATCAAACTTTGTTTCATCAAAATGTTTTTTAAATATAAATTTCTGACAGATTTGCTCATCAAACCTTATTTTACCAGAAGCGATAGAAAACTCTAATATTTCATCTCTTGAAAGCTTTTGTGAATTTGTTCCTATTCTTAAATAGAATCCATACGAGCATTGGTATGGTTTATTTATTCCTTCTTTTACTTCTACAATTAAGATATTTTCTACTTCTATTGTTACTACTTTGATTGAAGGGTCACAATTTTTTGCGATGTCCAAAATTTGTGATTTTATCTTATTTGTAATTTCAATACCTTTTATTTCTCTATCATCAGAAATACCGAGAAAAATTTTCCCACCAATAGCATTAGTAAAAGCAACCATTTCTTTTGTAATAGACTTGTCAAAAGACTGTTTAAATTCAATCGTCAATCCTTCACCTTCTTCTAAAATAAACTGTAATTCTTCTTTAGTCATAGCTGGAAATTCTCTAACAATATTTTATTCTCAATTCTTCATCTATAATTAAATTTGGTAATTGACTTATTTTCGGACCAA